>CANCMM010000326.1:0-3299 GCA_947379335.1 Alphaproteobacteria bacterium
GGTGGCGATGTCCAAAGTGGCTTTCTGGGCGCCCAGGGGCGAATTGATGACGATTTCCCACTTGCCGTCCACGGCCATGCTGCTCTCCTGCAATGAAATAAGGCAGGCATCTAAGGACGGCATAGACCCCAGCGCAAGAGGGCTGTACAGGTCTCGCCCATGTCGAGAAAAAGCATCATTTTGCCCAAAGGGCGCCGCGCCCGCAGCGGCTCGCCCTGGATCTTTTCCAACGAAATCCGCATGGACGAAGCGGCCAAGGCGATCACGCCGGGTTCCGTCGTCAATGTGCGGGGCGAGGATGGCCGCGCCTTCGGCACCGGCTATTTCAATCCCAAAAGCCTGATCGCGATCCGGCTGTTTTCGGATGATTGCGACGTGGCCATCGACCGCGATTTTTTCACCGCGCGGTTGAAGCGGGCGCTGGCGTTGCGCGATTCCATTTATGACAGGCCCTTCTACCGGCTGGTGCACGCCGAAGGCGATGGCCTGCCGGGGCTGGTGATCGACCGCTTCGACGACACGCTGACCGTGCAGGTTGGCACGGCGGGCATGGAGCGGCAGATCGAGACCCTGATCCAGTCGCTGGAGATCGTGCTGAAACCCAAGACCATCATGCTGCGCAATGACGCGCCATCGCGCGCGCTGGAAGGTCTGGAAAGTTACGTCAAGACGGCCAAGGGCACCGGCCACCGCATCGCGGTGGAAGAAAACGGCACGCGCTATATCGCCGACCTGGCGGAAGGCCAGAAGACCGGCTGGTATTACGACCAGCGCGACAACCGCGCCTTCATTGCCGGGTTCGCCAAGGGCAAGACAGTGCTGGACGCTTATTCCTATACCGGGGGCTTTGGCATCCTGGCGGCGAAGTCCGGCGCCAAGGAAGTCGTGTGCCTGGACAGCAGCGCGCCTGCGCTGGCCATTGCCGAGGAAAGCGCCCGTTCCAATGGCGTGACCATCCAGGCAGTGAAGGCCGATGTGTTCGAGGAACTGGAACGGTTGAAGACCGCCGGCGAGACCTTCGACATCGTGCTGGCCGATCCGCCGCCCTTTGTGAAGTCCAAGAAGGACCTGGAGCCCGGGGCGAAAGCCTATCGCAAGCTGGCGCGTCTGGCGGCCGATGTTACCGCGCCGGGCGGTCTGATGATGATCGCCTCCTGCTCGCACAATATTCCGCCCGAACGCTTTGCGCAGGAATGCGCGCAAGGACTGCTGCGTGCGGGCCGCCGTGCCGCCCTGATTCGCCAGTCGGGCGCAGGCCCGGATCACCCGGTGCATCCGTTATTGCCGGAAAGCGCGTATCTGAAAGCGCTGGCTTACGCCTTGGACTAAGCGCGATATTGGCGCGAGGGATTTTGGCCGATGGCCAGGAGCGTGGCGCGGAGCGTGCGAAAAGCACGTGAGCACGCGCGACGCCGCCAGCGGGAAAAATCCCTCGCGCCCTCGTTAGATCGAAACCTGCGTGCCCAGCTCCACCACCCTGCCCGGCGGCAGGTGGAAGAAGCGCGCTGGGCTGAGCGCATTGGAAGCCAGCCACATATACAGCGACACCCGCCAGCTCTTCATGCTGGGATTGACGCCAGCCACCAACGTCTCGCGCCCCAGGAAATAGGTCGTGGCATCCGGCTCCAGCGCCAGGCCCTGCGACCGCGCCAGGTTCAGGGCCTCGGGAATATCCGGCGTTTCGATGAAGCCGTACGATATCCGCACCGCGAAAAAGCCCTTGCCCAGCTTCTCCACCGTGATGCGCTTGGCTTTGGACACGAACGGCGTGTCGGCGACGTTGACGGAACAGATCACCACCCGTTCATGCAGCACCTTGTAGTGCTTCAGGCTGTGCAGCAGCGGGTTCGGCACCGCATCCAGCCGCGGTGACAGGAACACGGCGGTGCCGGCGATGCGCTGGCTGAACTTGTCGGCCCGGTCCAGGAACAGGTCCAGCGCCAGGGAATTGTCGCGCATGGCTTCCAGGTGCGCCCGCCGCCCCATGCGCCAAGTGTCCATCACCACGAAAGTGAGGGCGGCAACCGCCAGCGGCAGCCAGCCGCCCTGCACCAGCTTCAGGGCATTGGAGCCCATGAAGGCGACATCGATCAGTCCCAGCGCGCCGAAGATCAGGATCACGCTGCTGCGTTTCCATTGCCAGCGATAGCGCGCCACCACCGCCACCAGCGCAGTGGAGATCACCATGACGCCGGTGACCGCGATGCCGTAAGCCGCAGCCAGCGAATCCGATGACTTGAAGATCAGCACGATCAGCACCACACCGACTGCCAGCATGGCGTTGCTCTTGGGCACATAGATCTGGCCCATCTCGGCGGCGCTGGTGTGACGGATCTCCATGCGTGGCAACTGGCCCAGCTGCACCGCCTGGCGGGTGATGGAGAAGACGCCGCTGATCACCGCCTGCGAGGCTATGATGGTGGCGATGGCGGCCAGCGCCACCATGGGATAGTGCAGCCAGCCCGGCACCAGGGCATAGAACAGGAAAGGCGCCGCGCCGGGATTGGACAGAAGCAGCGCGCCTTGGCCGAAGTAATTCAGCACCAGCGCGGGAAAGGCGAAGTACAGCCAGGCCCAGCGGATGGCGCGCGCGCCGAAATGGCCCATGTCGGCATACAGCGCTTCGCAGCCCGTGACCGCCAGCACCACCGAGCCCAGCGCGACAAAGGCGGTCCAGGGTTCGGTACGAAACAGATCCAGGGCGTAGATGGGATTGGCGGCGAACAGGATCTGCGGTTGCTTGAGGATTTCAATGCCCCCCAGCACCGCCAGCACGATGAACCACACCACCATCACCGGCCCGAACACCTTGCCGATCTTGTCGGTGCCGCGACTTTGCATCAGGAACAGGCCGACCAGGATCAACAGTGTGAGCGGCAGGATCCAGGGCTTGAAGGTGTCGGAGGCCCCCAGGCCCTCCATCGCCGACAATACGGAGATGGCCGGGGTCAGCATGCCGTCGCCATAGAACAATGCCAGGCCCATCAAGGCCGCCACGCCGATGGCGGTCTTGGCCTTGCGCGACACCGGCGCGCGGTGCGCCAGCGCCGCCAGTGCCATGACGCCACCTTCGCCATTGTTGCCGGCGCGCATGATGAAGCCGACATATTTGACGGTGACCACGATCACCAGCGCCCAGAAGATCAGCGACAAAGCGCCATAGACGGCAAAGGCACTGGCATTGTGCCCGCCGGCGGCCAGCGCGGATTCGCGCATCGCATAAAGCGGGCTGGTGCCGATATCGCCGAAGACCACGCCCAGCGCGCCCAGGGTGAGCACAAGGGTGCGCCGGAACGGCG
>CANCMM010000327.1:0-3290 GCA_947379335.1 Alphaproteobacteria bacterium
CGCCGCCGGCCGGCCGCAAGCACCTGCCTGGTGGCAGCGTTCCAGCAACCCCCGGCCCTTCAACTGGGTCACCAGGGCCTGGATGACGGGCGTCGGACGGCTGACCGCAAAGATCGCCGCGCCCGCCACAAAGGCCGTCAGGAACCACAGGAGGGTGATGATCGCCCGCATGGGCGGACTGTAGCGCCAAGGCTTAACGCTGTCCGATCTAAGTTCCTTGAATCCTTAACTGAATCCCTCTTGACGTGGCGAATCAGTGTGTGATTCGTTGGGTGAATGCGAATCAAGCGTTCGGTCAGCCGATTTTTTGTAGCCCTCATCGTTCCGGCGGTTTCTTTGGCCGTGGTGAGCTACTTCGGCGCCTATGCCATCTGGGGCAATCGCGGCATCCTTTCGCTCGAAGACACCCAGGCCCAACTGGGCATTCAGCAGCAGAAACTCGCTGACCTTCAGGCCAGCCGCGCCCGGCTGGAGCATCGCATCGCCCTGATGGAAAAAGACGGCGGCGATGCCGACCTGGTCGAAGAGCTGGCCCGCACCCAGTTGATGGACGGCGGCCCCAATCAAGTTGCCTTGCCCCGCGCAGGCCACTAGCTCGCTCTCTTATTTCCTTTCGCACCCCCGTTGCCGCAACAAGATTGCCGGGGTGCCGAACAGTGTTCGGAAGTGCAGCGCAATAAAATAACAATGTTCTTGCCAAGTCTCTCGGGGCTTGCAACAACCGTTTTCCAGCTTCCGAAAACCGAAAAAAACGGCACCCGAACCCATGCCCGAAGCCGCCAAAAGCAACTCTGAATCCCTCAAAAAACTTTATCACGACATGCTGCTGATCCGCCGTTTCGAGGAACGGGCGGGACAGTTGTATGGCATGGGCCTGATCGGCGGCTTCTGTCATTTGTATATCGGCCAGGAAGCCGTCGTGGTCGGCCTGATGGGCGCCGCCAAACAGGGCGACCAGCAAGTCACCTCGTATCGCGACCACGGCCACATGCTGGCGCAGGGGCTGGATCCCAAAGCGGTGATGGCAGAACTCACCGGACGGTCGACGGGCCTGTCGCGCGGCAAGGGCGGCTCGATGCACATGTTCTCGAACGAAAAGAAATTCTATGGCGGTCACGGCATCGTCGGCGCCCAGGTGCCGATCGGCACCGGCCTGGCCTTCGCCAACCAGTATCGCGGCAGCAAGGCCGTCAGCCTGACCTATTTCGGCGACGGCGCCGCCAACCAGGGCCAGGTCTATGAGAGCTTCAACATGGCCGAGCTGTGGAAGCTTCCCGTAATCTATGTGATCGAGAACAACCATTACGCCATGGGCACCTCGGTGAAGCGTTCCAGCGCCGTGTCGGATTTCTCCAAGCGCGGTTCGTCTTTCGGTATTCCCGGCATCAATGTCGACGGCATGGACGTGGAAGCGGTGCAGACCGCCGGCGCCGAAGCGATGGAATATTGCCGCTCGGGCAAGGGCCCCATCATCCTGTCGATGAACACCTACCGCTACCGGGGCCATTCCATGTCGGACCCCGCCAAGTACCGCAGCAAGGAAGAGCTGACGGAGTACCGGGAGAAGCGCGATCCCATCGAGAATTTCGGCAAGAAGCTGATCGAACGCGGCCTGGTCAACGAACAGGACCTCAAGCAGATGGATGCCGAGGTAAAGAAGGTGGTCGTGCAAGCCGCCGAATTCGCCACCGAGAGCCCGGAGCCGGGCGTGGAAGAACTCTACACGGATATTTACGCCTGATGAGCACCGAGATCCTCATGCCTGCGCTGTCGCCCACCATGGAAGAGGGCAAGCTCTCCAAGTGGCTGGTGAAGGAAGGCGACACCGTCAAGTCCGGCGACATCCTCGCCGAAATCGAAACCGACAAGGCCACGATGGAATTCGAGGCCGTGGACGAGGGCAAGATCGGCCAGATCTTGGTGGCCGAAGGCACCGAGAATGTGAAGGTCAATTCGCCCATCGCCACCCTGCTGGCCGATGGCGAGGCGCCGGGCACGGCGCCGGCCAAGAAGGCTGCGAGCGCGCCGAAGGAATCCAAAAGCGAGGCTCCCAAGAGCGAGGGCCATGCTGCGCCGAAGATCCAGGCTCCTGCCGATCCGGAAGTGCCTGAAGGTACCGAGATGGTGATGACCACGGTGCGCGATGCGTTGCGCGACGCCATGGCCGAGGAATTGCGCCGCGACGAGCTGGTGTTCCTGATGGGCGAGGAAGTCGCCGAATACCAGGGCGCCTACAAGATCAGCCAGGGCCTGCTGGACGAGTTCGGCGCCCGCCGCGTGATCGACACCCCGATCACCGAGCATGGCTTTGCCGGCCTTGCCGTGGGCGCGGCCTTTGATGGTCTCAAGCCCATCGTCGAATTCATGACTTGGAACTTCGCCATGCAGGCGATGGACCAGATCATCAACTCGGCTGCCAAGACGCGCTACATGTCCGGTGGCCAGATGAGCTGTCCCATCACGTTCCGCGGCCCCAACGGCGCGGCGTCGCGCGTGGGCGCGCAGCACAGCCAGGATTACGCCGCCTGGTATGCCAGTGTGCCCGGCATGAAAGTGATCGCTCCCTATTCCGCCGCCGACGCCAAGGGCCTGCTCAAGGCCGCGATCCGTGATCCCAATCCGGTCTGCTTCCTGGAAAACGAAATGCTCTACGGCAAGTCGTTCCCGGTGCCGAAGCTGGACGATTACGTATTGCCGATCGGCAAGGCGCGCATCTGCCGGTCCGGCAGCGACGTCACCATCGTCAGCTATTCGATCACCGTGGGCCAGGCGCTGGAAGCAGCCGAGAAGCTGGCCGCCGACGGCATCGAGGCCGAAGTGATCGACCTGCGCACCTTGCGCCCGCTGGACATGGACACGGTGCTGGAGAGCGTGAAGAAGACCAACCGCATCGTCACGTTTGAACAGGCTTGGCCGGTCTGCTCGATCGGTTCGGAAGTCTGCAGCCGCGTGGCGCTGGAGGCGTTCGATTACCTGGACGCGCCGCCCACCAAGGTTTCGGGCAAGGACGTGCCGATGCCTTATGCCGCCAACCTGGAAAAGCTTGCACTGCCGACGATCGACGACCTGATCGAGGCTGTCAAAGCCGTCTGCTACAAGGCTTAAGACATGGCCACCAACATCCTGATGCCTGCGCTGTCGCCCACCATGGAAGAGGGCAAGCTGGCCAAGTGGCTGGTCAAGGAAGGCGATACCGTCAAGTCCGGCACCATCCTGGCCGAAATCGAAACCGACAAGGCCACGATGGAATTCGAGGCCGTGGACGAAGGCAAGATCGGCAAGATCCTGGT
>CANCMM010000328.1:0-3285 GCA_947379335.1 Alphaproteobacteria bacterium
TGTCGGCGCCGTATTCATCGATGATCGCTGCCGGCGCGACGACGTTCTTTTTCGACTTCGACATGACTTCACGCCGGCCGACCGTCACCGGCTTGTTGGTGGCGGTCTGCACGACAGCACCATCCGGCAGCTTGCTGATCTCTTCCGGATACAGCCACTTGCCGTCTTCGGCCCGGTAGGATTCGTGGCAGACCATGCCCTGGGTGAACAGGCCGGCGAACGGTTCAGCCACATTGACCATGCCCAGCTTGGCCATGGCACGGGTGAAATAGCGCGCATACAACAGATGCAGAATGGCGTGCTCGATGCCGCCGATATACTGGTCCACCGGCAGCCAGTAATCCGCCGCCGCCTTGTCCACCGGCTCGTCGGCATGCGGATTGGTGAAGCGCACGAAATACCAGGACGAATCCGCAAACGTATCCAGCGTGTCGGTGTCGCGCGTCGCCGCGCCCTTGCAGGTGGGGCAGGTCGTGGTCTTCCATACCGTGTCGGCATCCAGCGGATTGCCCTTGACGTTGAAGTTGATCACATCGGGCAGCTTCACCGGAAGCTGATCCTTGGGCACCGGCACCACGCCGCACTTGGCGCAATGGATCATCGGGATCGGGCAACCCCAGGGCCGCTGGCGCGATACCAGCCAGTCGCGCAGACGGTAATTCACCGTGCGCTCGCCGATGCCGTCCTTTTCCAGCCGCGCGGCGACTTCGGCCTTGGCCGCTTCCACAGTCATGCCGTCCAGAAAACGTGAGTTCGCCAGCTTGCCGGGGCCGACATAGGCCTCCTTGCCGACATCGAAGGTCGCAGGGTCCGCGTCGGACGGCACCACCACCGGCGTCACCGTCAGCTTGTATTTGCGGGCGAAATCCAGGTCGCGCTGGTCGTGCGCCGGGCAGCCGAAGATGGCGCCGGTGCCGTAACCCATCAGCACGAAGTTGGCCACCATCACCGGCAGCTTCCAGCTTGCATCAAACGGATGCGCCGCCGTCAGGCCGGTGTCATAGCCCTTCTTCTCGGCCTTCTCGATATCGGCTTCGGCGGTGCCGACATGACGGCATTCCTCGATGAAGGCGGCGAGCTTGGCATCTTTCTGGGCCAGTTCCTGCGCCAGGGGATGCTCCGGCGACAACGCCACGAACGATGCGCCGAATAAAGTATCGGGACGCGTGGTGAACACATCCAGCTTTTGCGCATTCGACAAGGTGAACTGGAAGCGCAGGCCTTCGCTGCGTCCGATCCAGTTCTTCTGCATGGTGCGGACTTTTTCCGGCCAGCGGTCCAAGGTATCCAGGCCTTGCAGCAATTCGTCGGCAAAGCCGGTGATCTTGAAGAACCATTGGCTCAGCTTGCGCCGTTCCACCAGCGCGCCACTGCGCCAGCCGCGGCCATCAATCACCTGCTCGTTGGCGAGCACGGTCATGTCCACCGGGTCCCAGTTCACATCCGCTTCACTGCGATAGACGAACCCGGCCTTGTAGAAATCCAGGAACAGCTTTTGCTGCTGGTGATAATATTCCGGGTCGCAGGTGGCGAACTCACGGCTCCAGTCCAGCGACAGGCCCATCATCTTGAGCTGTTCGCGCATGGCGGCGATGTTTTCGTAGGTCCAGTCGCGCGGGCTTACGCCTTTGTCGCGCGCGGCATTTTCCGCCGGCAGGCCGAACGCGTCCCAGCCCATGGGATGCAGCACGTTATAGCCCTGGGCGCGGCGGAAGCGAGCGATGACATCGCCCATGGTGTAATTGCGCACATGGCCCATATGGATGCGCCCCGACGGATAGGGGAACATTTCCAGCACATAGGCTTTGGGCTTGTCCGAATGCGCCGGGGTGACGAACAGGGCGCGCGCGTCCCATTCGGCCTGCCAGTGCTTTTCCGATTCCTTGGCGTTGTAGCGCGCCATCAGCGCTGCTCCTTAGCCTTGCTGGCCGAGGGTGGCCAGGCGCAGTTCGCGGGCGCGGGTCAGGATCGAGTCTTCCAGCTTGTGCGCGGTGTCGGCGCTGGGCGCGGCATCCTGCCAGGCAGTGCCGGCGCGCACCTGGCGGAACACCACGACCTTCAGGCCGTCGGCGCGCAGAGCGCGGTCCATGATGTAGATGGTGACTTTCAGCCGCTCATCGGGGCTGGTGGGCGCGACATACCATTCCGAAATGATGACGCCGCCAAAAGGATCGGCCGAGACCAGCGGCAGGAAGGACAGCGTGTCCAGCGAGGCATGCCACAGATAGGAGTTCACGCCCAAGGTCATGCGGGTCGAGCCGCTGGCGATGGAGGTGCCGGTGTCCATTTCCTTGGTGCCGTCATTGGATGACCCGCCGCAGCCGGCCAGCAGCAACGCACACAACAAGGCAGGCAGAACTCGCATTGGGCGTCTTTTCCTTTGGGGCGGGCCGCTGCTGATCGTCAGTGAGCGCCGACCCACGGCTTATAGCGGCGGGGGGGCGGACGCGCAACGGCGCTAACCTTGCCCGGGTAAGCAGGGTTTGGCTTATACTGCAAAGGCTTAGGAGACCCGCGCATTGCCGGTCCGTAACCTCATCTTGCCAGTCCTGCTGCTGGCGGCGGGTGCCGCGCATGCTGAGCCCCTCGCCCCACCGGCCTGGCCCGTTGGCAATGCGCAGCTGGGCCTGGACGGCGAAGCCAGCGGAGCCCTGCTGGGCCCCCATCAGCCCGGGCGGGGCGGGGCGCAGGCCAGCGGCGTGGTGCTGTTCAAGCCCCGGCTCAGCCGCGACTACGATACCGGCCTGTCATTGGGCGTTGATGCCGCCCTCGCGCTGGCCGATCCCCTGTCGCGTGGCCGCTATGACAGCGATGCGGTGGAGCGGCTGGCGGCCACGGCGCGTACCGGGCTGGGCAAGATCGAGATCGGCATCGTTGATGGCGCGGGATATGCGCTGGCGGTGGGTGGACCGAAAGTGGATGCCGGCGTCTCGCTGGAAGATCCGCGCACCAGTTTCTATCGCGATCCGCGCGACGGGCGGGCGGTGATCAACCTGTTCGCATTGCGCACCGAGGTTGGCGCTTCCAGCAACTATGCCAAGTTCATCTATACCAGCCCGAGCCTGTTCGGCGCGACCCTGGCGCTGTCCTTCACCCCGACGCAGGGCAAGCAGTTCCTGAATGCAGGACCGCATCGGCCCGGACGCCAAGCCGATTTCTGGGAAGCGGCGCTGCGCTATGAAACGGACATCGGCGCACTGTCGCTGGCCGGCACTGGCGCGGTGTCGGAATCGCGCAGCGAACACAAATTGCCGGGACAAGAAGGCGCCAGCGACATCAGCTTCG
>CANCMM010000329.1:0-3282 GCA_947379335.1 Alphaproteobacteria bacterium
GGCCGGAATGCCGGCCTCGATCACCGCCGTCAGTGCTTCCTCGGAATCGCACATCGGCGCGGGCAGGATCACGCCGTCAATGCCGCCACGCACCAGATGCGCGATGGCGTCGCGCTCTTTACCTGCTCCCTTACACTCCTCGATCACGAGTTGGCAGCCGCTTAAGCGGGACTGTTCCAGGCTGCCCATCAACAACTCGCTCAAATACGCGGCACTGGGATTTGAGCAGATCAGGCCGATATGGATGGAGCCGGCGCTGGCCAGGTTTCGCGCCGCCTGGTTGGGCGAAAACCGGAGCGCCTTGATCGAGGCGTTGACCTTGTCGCGCGTTTCCTCGCGTACGTTGGTCCCCGAATTGATCACCCGCGATACCGTCATGGGCGAAACGCCGGCATGGCGCGCCACGTCATCGATGATGACGACATTGCCACTTCTGCGGGTGCTCTTGCGGGCCAACGGTCACTCCTTCTGGCCAGTACTAGCAAACCTCCGGTGAAATGGACATATGGCTTTGGGTCTGGATTGTCTGACCGCTAGCTCGGCAGTGAATACGCCACCAGATCGGCGCCATAGGAACTGCCTTGGGCACAGACCAGATACTGCTTGCCATTGTGCATGTAGGTCATGGTGGCACCGGTCTGCACCTTGTCCATGAAAACCGCGCCCTTCTGTTCACCAGTGGCCTTGTCATAGGCTCTCAGGCGCGCACCCTTGCGGCCCTTTTCATCGGTGAACAGCCCGCAATCGCCGCAGATGACCAGCGTCTTGGTGGTCAGCGTTCCCAGGATGCCGGCCTGGCCCGTGCGCGGAATGGAAACGCCCTTGAGCAGCCGGTGGTTCTTGATGTGGTCCGGCGTCTCGCCATGAACGATCTGCCACGCCTGCGTGCCTTTCCCCAGGTCGATCGCCGTGATGGTGCCATAGGGCGGCTTCATCAGGGGAATGCGCTCGATCGAAATCACGCCCGGCCCAATGGGATCGTTCATACCGTCCGGGCGATACCGAAAGAACGAACTGCCGCCCTTGATGCTGGCCACACCACCGAACGAACCGCCATTCGAATCGGAACTGCCCGGCGGGGGATAGCCGCCGGTTTGAACGACCTTGCCGTCTTTGGCCACGGTCGCACCAATGACGCCCATCTCATTTTTGGAAAACATGTAGAGAATATTGGTTTCGGGATCGTAGGAAGCACCCGGCCAATTGATCCCACCCTGCAGGCCTGGCATGCACAGCGCCCCGAAAATCTTGTCGTCGACCATGGGCGGCGGCGTGTAGAGGTCGGCCAGGACATAATGGCTTGCGATCTCATGCGCGCGTGCCTTGATCTCGGGTGTCCAGTCTACCAGGTCGGCTTCGGTAACGCCTTGTTTGGCGAAAGGCGGCGGCGCGCTGGGGATGGGCTGGGTGGGCGCGTACCATTCGCCCGGCACATTGCCCTTGGGCACTTTCTTTTCCGGGATCGGCCAAACCGGCTTGCCGTTGGCGCGGTCAAGCACATAGACGAAGCCCTGCTTGGTGGGCTGGGCGATGGCTCTGATGATCTTGCCATTGTGGGGCAGGTCGCAGATGACGCTGGCACACGAGACGTCCCGGTCCCAGATGCCGTGATGGACCATCTGATAGTGCCATTTGCGCAGGCCCGTCTCGATATCCAGCGCCACCAGGCTTTCGGCAAACAGGTGGGGACCCGTCCGGCTGACACCGAGCAGATCGGTCTGGGGCGATTCCACGCCGACATAGATCAACCCCAGCTCGGGATCGGCCGACATCGGCGCCCACGAACCCATGTTGCCGCTGGTTTCGGCCTGACCCGGCGTGGTCCAGGTTTCGTAGCCGAACTCGCCCTTCATCGGGATGGTGTGGAAGATCCATTTGCGCCGGCCCGTCTTCACATCAAAGCCGCGCACGTAACCCTTGACGGCGGCAGTGGGGGCTGAACCCACCACCACCGTGTTGCGCACCACGAATGGCGGGGCATGCAGGCCGATCACACCCTTGTTGGGATCCATCTGCTGGTCGTCATTCTCGCGCAGGTCGATGGAGCCGCCGACACCGAAATTGGAATCCGGGATGCCGGTCTTGGCATCAAGCGAGAACATGGTGTAACCGCGGGTGACATAGATCACCCGCTCCTGGGACCCATCGGTCCAGTAACCCACGCCAAGCCCCGGGCCGCCGCGGGAGCCGATACGCTCACCTTCGTCATGGGTGTGTACCCACAGCAGCTCGCCGGTGCCCGCATCCAGGCACACCACATCACGGCGGAAGCCGGCGGTGACATAGATGCGTCCATTCGCGACCAGCGGGGTGGACTGATAATCGGCATCCAGGCGCGGACCCAGGGCGTTGGTGGAGAATTTCCAGGCCAGTTCCAACTTGTCGAAGTTGGCGGCGTTGATCTGGTCCAGCGGGGAATAACGAGTGCTGGAAAGATCGTTGGCGTAATGCAGCCAGTTGGTCTCACGTGGGCCCGTCTGGGCGCCGGCAGGGCTTACCCCCAACAATGCGAAAGAGGCCGTGGTGGTTAAAAAGTCTCTGCGGTCCATCATGAAAATCCTCTAGCGCGCTTCTTGGCCTACCAGTTTGTGAAAGACCCGTCGGGCCGGTGATTGAGCAGCATGCCGGCGCGGTAGGTGGCGTATTCGCCGATCTTGGTCAGCTTGCTCACATCGACCTCGACTCCCAGGCCCGGCCGCTGATTGGGCCACAGTTTGCCGTTCTTGAAATCGTAGACCTTGGACAGGTAGGGCCATGTGCGCGAGCCGTCTCCCAGCATTTCCATCAGTGCCGGCACCGAGGTGGCAGTCAGGCAATTGACCAAAGCTGCCTCGGCGATCGGACCGGTAAAATGCGGGATCATCCCGACATAATGAGTCTCGGCCATCGCGACGATCTTCATGAATTCACTAATGCCGCCGACATTGGGCAGGGTAACGCGCGCATAATCTATCAACTGCCGCTCGATCAGCGTGTTCACGTCCCATTTGTAGCCGAACTGCTCGCCCACCGCGATCGGCACCTTGGTGCGCTGGCGCATGACGGCATAGGCATCGACATTCTCGCTGCGGATCAGATCCTCGCAGAAATAGGGGGCAAGCTGCGCCTCCTCGATCATCTGGCACAGCCGCATGGCATCGGGCGGATCCAGCTCGGTGTGGAAATCCAGCGCCCAACCGCCATCGCCCGCCGCCTTCTGCATGGCGGCGCAGTCCTCGAACATCCGCCGCACCAGGGCGAAGCGGTCCACCTCACGCCCGCCGCCGATATCGGCGGCGCTGC
>CANCMM010000330.1:0-3273 GCA_947379335.1 Alphaproteobacteria bacterium
GGGACTCGGCGGTGGCCAATTATGCCCGCTATGTTCAGCTGAAGAGCCTTGAGAAAAACTGTCCGGGCGATCCGTTCCTGACCAACATCCAGCTCTCCTCGGGGCGGCTGGGCTATGCCAAGGCGCTGACCGGCGCCGGCAAGCTGGACGAAGCGCAAAAGCAGCTCGATCTGACCGATCAGTTCTACGAAAGCGAAATGAAGCCGGGCGACAAGGACAACGCCTTCGCGCTGCATTCCGACGACCAGGTGCATTGGGTGCGCGGCGAACTTTCCCTGAAACAGATGAACCCGGCCAAGGCCAAGGCGGATTTCCAGATGGCGCTGGCCAACACCAAGATCCTGACGGACCGCGACAGCGGCAATGCCCGCGAATGGGACGATACCTATCTGGCGCTGGACGGACTGGCGCGGGCCGAGCAAATGACCGGCAATACATCCGCCGCCGCCGCCCAGCATGACGCCGCCGCCAAGGCGCTCGCCACCGCCGACGCCATCCGCAAAAAATGGGGGCTTCCCAACGCCCTTCCTAAAAACCACCAACACAACCAGTGAGGATAAAATGACCAAGGAACATGTCGATCTCGACGGCTTCATCAAGGGCGTGGAACGCCGCAACCCCGGTCAGCCGGAATTCGTCCAGGCGGTGCACGAAGCGGCACATGACATTTTCGACTTCATCCAGGGAAAGCCGGTCTATCACGAGTACCAGATCCTGCGGCGTATCGCCGAGCCGGACCGGGTGATCTCGTTCCGCGTCTGCTGGGAAGACGACAAGGGCAACATCCGCGTGCAGCGCGGCTGGCGCGTGCAGAACAACAACTCCATCGGGCCATACAAGGGCGGCATCCGCTTCCACCCGTCGGTCACCGAAAGCGTGCTGAAGTTCTTGGCCTTCGAACAGACCTTCAAGAACAGCCTGACCGGGTTGCCCATGGGCGGCGGCAAGGGCGGCTCCAACTTCAATCCCAAAGGCAAGTCGGACCATGAAGTGATGCGTTTCTGCCAGTCCTTCATGACCGAGCTGTATCGCCATGTCGGCGCCGACATTGACGTGCCGGCCGGCGACATCGGCGTGGGCGGTCGCGAGATCGGCTACATGTTCGGCCAGTACAAGCGCATCACCAACGAGTTCACCGGCGTGTTGACCGGCAAGGGCCTGGAATATGGCGGCAGCCTGATCCGCACCGAGGCCACCGGCTATGGCGCGGTCTACTTCCTGCAGAACATGCTGGAAGCCAACAAGAACAGCGTTGCGGGCAAGACCGCGGTCATCTCAGGCTCCGGCAACGTCGCCACCCATGCCGCCGAGAAGATCGTGCAGCTGGGCGGCAAGGTGCTCACCCTGTCGGACTCCGAGGGCTTCATCCATGATCCGGACGGCATCACCCAGGAGAAGATCGAGTGGGTGAAGGTGCTGAAGAACAAGCGCCGCGGCCGTATCTCGGACTATGTGAAGGAGTTCAAGGGCGCCAGCTTCACCGGCGGCGGCGCGCGGCCCTGGAGCGTCAAGTGCGACGTCGCCCTGCCCTGCGCCACCCAGAACGAGCTGAACGGCGCGGATGCCGAGATGCTGGTCAAGAACGGCTGCATCGCGGTGGCCGAAGGCGCCAACATGCCGACGGATCTCGCCGGCATCGACGTCTTCAAGAAGTCCAGGATCCTCTACGCGCCGGGCAAGGCCGCCAATGCCGGCGGCGTCGCCGTGTCGGGCCTTGAGATGGCCCAGAACTCGGGGCGCCGCTCCTGGAAGGAAGAAGAACTCCAGCAACTGCTCAAGGACATCATGCTCGGCATCCATTCCCGCTGCCTGGAATACGGCAAGGAAAAGGACGGCCATGTCGATTACGTCCGCGGCGCCAACATCGCCGGCTTCAAGAAAGTCGCCGACGCCATGCTGGCCTACGGCGTCGTCTGATCATTGATACGGCAGGCCGGGTGACCGGCCTGCCGCTTTCTTCCAACGCTTTCCCAACGAGGACCCCATGACCAAGGCATCCGATCTGTTCATTCAATGTCTGGAAGAGGAAGGCGTCGAATATGTCTTCGGCGTTCCGGGTGAGGAAAATCTCGATTTCCTGGACAGCCTGTCGCGTTCCACCAAGATCAAGCTGATCCTGACCCGCCATGAACAGGGCGCGGGCTTCATGGCCGCCACCTATGGGCGCCACACCGGCAAGGCCGGCGTGAGTCTGGCGACCCTCGGACCGGGCGCCACCAACCTGGTCACCGCCGGCGCTTATGCGCAGCTCGGCGGCATGCCGATGATGATGATCACCGGCCAGAAGCCCATCAAAAGCTCCAAGCAGGGCCGCTTCCAGATCCTGGACATCGTGGACATGATGCGTCCCTTGACCAAGTTCACCCACCAGATGGCCTCGGCCGACAATATTCCCAGCCGCGTGCGCGAAGCTTTCCGCCTGGCGCAGGAAGAAAAGCCCGGTGCGGTGCATATCGAATTTCCCGAGGACATCGCCGACGAGCAGACGGACTCGGTGCCGCTAAAGGCCAGCCATATCCGCCGCCCCTCGGCGGACGAAAAATCCATCCGTGCCGCCGTGGCCCGGATCGAACGTGCCAAGTCGCCGCTGCTGGTGATCGGCGCCGGCGCCAACCGCACCCAGACCAGCCGCATGCTGACCCAGCTGATCGAAAAGACCGGCATTCCCTTTGTCACCACCCAGCTGGGCAAGGGCGTGGTGGACGAGCGCAACCCCAAATTCGTGGGCTGCGCCGCCTTGTCGTCGGGCGACTTCGTGCATGCCGCTGTGGCGGCCGCCGACGTCATCATCAATATCGGCCATGACGTGATCGAAAAGCCGCCCTTCTTCATGAAGACCGGCGGCACCGAGGTGATCCATGTCAGCTTCCGTTCGGCGGAAGTGGACCCGGTCTATTTCCCCCAGATCGAGGTGATCGGCGACATCGCCAACGCCATCTGGCAGATCAAGGAACACATTATGGCCCAGCCGCACTGGGATTTCGGCAAGATGCTGAAGGCGCGCGAAGCCGAAGTGGCGCACACCGCCACCATGACGGGCGACCAACGCTGCCCGATCTATCCGCCTTACGCGGTGGAGCAGATCCGTGCCATCATGCCGTCCAACGGCATCATCTGCCTTGACAATGGCGTCTATAAAATCTGGTTTGCGCGCAACTACCGCGCCCACATGCCCAACACGGTCCTGCTGGACAATGCGCTGGCGACCATGGGCGCCGGCCTGCCCTCGGCCATGGCTTCGGCGATGGTCTATCCGGACCGCAAGGTGATGGC
>CANCMM010000331.1:0-3272 GCA_947379335.1 Alphaproteobacteria bacterium
TGGCGGGCGCGCCGACCAGCGTCATGGTGCCGTCGAGCTTGAGCAACACGAGAAAGGCGTCCAGGTCATGCGGCGCCGCCACGGTGTTGAGGATGAAGTCGAAGCTGTTCAGGTGTTTCTTCATCTGGGCTTCGTCCTTGGACACCACCACCTCATCGGCGCCCAGCGCCTTGGCGTCGGCTACCTTGTCGGGCGAGGTGGTGAACGCTACAGTATGCGCGCCAAGGGCATGGCTCAGCTTCACGCCCATGTGACCAAGACCACCGATGCCGACGATGCCGACCTTCTTGCCGGGCCCGACGCCCCAATGCTTCAGGGGCGACCAGGTGGTAATACCGGCGCAGAGCAAAGGCGCCACCGCCGCCAAATCCTTCTCGGCATGGTTGATGGTCAGCACGAAATGCTCGTCCACGACGATGGCGGCGCTGTAGCCGCCATAGGTGTTGGGGCCGCCGCCGACCGGGCCGTTATAGGTCTGGGTGAAGCCCACCGGCCCGTCGCAATATTGCTCCAACCCTTCGCGGCACTGGGCGCAGGTGCGGCAGCTATCCACCATGCAGCCGACGCCGACGATCTGGCCCGGCTTGAAGCGCGTCACGCCGCTACCGACCTTCGTCACCTTGCCGATCATTTCATGGCCCGGCACGCATGGATATTGGGTGCCATGCCATTCGCCGCGCGCGGTGTGCAGGTCGCTGTGGCAGACGCCGCAGAACAGGATGTCAATGGCTACATCCTTGGGCCCGGGCGCGCGGCGCTCGATGGTGTGGGGGGCGAAGGGCGTGGTGGGGGATTGGGCGGCAAAGGCTTTGGTCAGCATGAATTACTCCGGCAAGGGCGGGGAAATGATCCTTTACCAAATGGGGCAGGATTGTGCCGTTAAAATGGGCTTGCGGCGTTTCGTCCGGAACTTTGTCCTAAGGTTGACGGGGCAGGGCATTAAAATTACCACGCCCGCATAGTTTCAGGATTTCCCATGCGCGTAGACCAGATTCCCGTCGGCAAGAATGCCCCCGATGACGTCAATGTCATCATCGAAGTTCCGATCGGCGGCGAGCCCATCAAGTATGAGCTCGACAAGGCATCGGGCGCGCTGGTGGTGGACCGCTTCCTCTATACCGCCATGCGCTATCTGGGGAATTACGGCTTCATCCCGCATACCCTTTCGGGCGACGGCGATCCGGTGGACGTGCTGATCGCCAACTCCCGTGCCATTGCGCCCGGCGCGGTGATGAGCGTGCGGCCCGTGGGCGTGCTGTTGATGGAAGACAATGCCGGCATGGACGAGAAGATCGTGGCGGTTCCGTCCTCGCACATCACCCAGCGTTTCGACGGCGTCACCAATTACAGCGACCTGCCGGACATCACCGTCAAGCAGATCGAGCACTTCTTCGCCCACTACAAAGACCTTGAGCCCGGCAAATGGGTCAAGATCATCCGCTGGGGCGATGCGGACGAAGCCAAGAAGATGATCGTCGAAGGCGTGGCCCGGGCGCATAGCGCCCAAAAATAATTGATGCTGCGAAGAAGGCCTAGTCGGTCCAGCCGCTCGCTTATGCTCGCGGCGTTGGCTTAGCTTTTCTTGGCGAGCGTCAGCGAGCTTAGAAAAGTTTGCCCCTCTTCGAGCGAAGCGAGGGAGGCGTAGCTCTCGCATGTCCACCGGACATGCTCATTCGCCTCGCTGGCGCGATGCGAACCGCTACTCACCCCACTTGGGCGGCGGCGGCAGCATCTTCACCAGTCCCGACAAGCCCTCGCCATAACCGTTGCGCAGGCTGGTCCAATAGGGATCGTCTTCCTTCAGCATGGTCATGTTGCCGGTGGTGAAGCTGTCGGTCTCATAGCGCATGATATCGATGGGCGGACCGCAGGACAGGTTGGAGCGCAAGGTGGCGTCGAAGGACAGCAACGCCAGCTTGGCGGCCTGGTCCAGCTGCATGTCCGGGGTCAGGGCGCGGTCCAGGATCGGCTTGCCATACTTGGTCTCGCCGATCTGCAGGAAGCAGGAGCGCAAGCTGGCTTCAATGAAATTGCCGGCCGAATAAATCTGGAACAGCCGCGGCGTCTCGCCCTGGATCTGGCCGCCGACCAGGAAACTGCCGGTGGGATCGCCGTAAGGGGTCACCGAAGGGCCGTCGCGCGCGATCACTTCGCGCAGCTTGTCGCCCACGATGCGGGCAACTTCATACATGGTGGGCGCGGCATGCAGGTCATGGGCATAGCCGGTGCCCAGCGCCTCGCGCAGCTGGGTGGTCACCGACTGGGTGGTGGCCAGGTTGCCCGCCGACAGGATGGCGATGACGCGTGAGCCCGCCTGGCTGATCAGTTCGAACTTGCGGACCCGCGCCACCTGGTCCACCCCCGCGTTGGACCGCGAATCCGAAGCCAGCACCAGGCCGGCCGGCAGCACGATACCCAGGCAATAGGTCATGAACGTCCCTCTATATTATTGGCCGAGCCCCACCCGGCAGGGGGAGTTTGGACAGGCCGGGCGGGACAGTGCAAGGTCCGTAGCGGGGAAAATCGGCTTCAGGCCGGGGGAATGCTGTCATGGAAAGTGCGGACTATCTCGACGATATCGTCGCCACCGTGCACCGCGACATGGAAGCCCATCTGGGGCGGGGCAAGGTCGCCGACTATATTCCGGCGCTGGCGCGGGTAGACCCCAAGAATTTCGCCATCGCCATCGCCACCTGTGACGGGCGCACCGCCGGCGCCGGCGGGGTGCATCTGCCCTTTTCCATCCAGAGCATTTCCAAGATTTTCACCCTGACCCTGGCGCTGAACAAGCTGGGCGCCAACCTGTGGGACCGGGTGGGGCGCGAACCCTCCGGCTCGCGCTTCAACTCCATCGTGCAGCTGGAAGCCGAGAAGGGCATTCCGCGCAACCCGTTGATCAATGCCGGCGCGGTGGTGATCACCGACACCTTGCTGGACGGCGGCGACGTGGAGGCGACTATCGGGGAGATACTGGATTTCATGCGCCGGTTGGCCGACGATCCCGCCATCATCATCGATGAGGAAGTGGCGGAGTCCGAGGCCCAGACCGGATTTCGCAACGCCGCGCTCGCCAATTTCCTGCGCGCCAACGACAATCTGCGCAGCAAGGCTGAAGAAGTCCTTCGGGTCTATTTCAACCAGTGCGCCATCCGGATGAATTGCCGCCAGCTGGCGCGCGCCGGCCTGTTCCTGGCCAATGCGGGTCACGATCCGATCAATCATGCCAGCGTCACCACGCCGTTTCGCGCCAAGCGCATCAATGCGATCATGAT
>CANCMM010000332.1:0-3271 GCA_947379335.1 Alphaproteobacteria bacterium
TGCGCGGCGCTTCGCATCCGGGCGACTTCGTCATCCAGGCGGCCAGCCTGAGCTATCCCGCCATCGGCATCGCCGACCGCAATACCCTGGCCGGCGTGGTGCGCGCCTATGAGGAATGGAGCAAGCAGGCGTCCGCGGACCGCCCGCGACTTCTGATCGGTGCCCGGCTGGTTTTCAACGACGGCACGCCCAACATCATCGCCTATCCGCAGGACCGCGCCGCCTATGGCCGGCTTTGCCGGCTTCTCAGCCTGGGCAAGTCGCGTGCGCCCAAGGGCGAGTGTTTTCTTTCTTTTTCCGACCTGCTGGATCCACAATATCGCGAGGGCCTGCTGCTGATCGTGATGCCCGGCCCAAACACTGCTGCGCCGCTTCTGAAGCAGCTCGGATCGGACACATGGCTGGCAGCCACCATGCTGTATGGCGGCGAGGATCGCAGGCGCCTGCGCGAGCGCAAACGCCTGGCGCGCGAGGCGCGTGTGCCGCTGATCGCCGTCAACGACGCGCTCTATCATCATCCCGACCAGCGGGAATTGCAGGACATCGTCACCTGCATCCGCGAGCATGTGATCTTGCATCAGGCCGGCAAAAGGCTGGAAGCCAATGCCGAGCGGCACCTGAAACCGGCCGGCGAAATGGCCCGGCTGTTCCGCAACTGCCCGGAGGCAATCGCCGAATGCCTGCATTTCGCCGGCCGCATTGCCTTCACCCCGGACATGCTCAAGCAGAATTATCCGCATGAGCCGGTACCGCCGGGCAAGACCGCCGACGGTCATCTGCGCGATCTGACCAAGGCGGGACTGAAGCGGCGCTATCCGCATGGCACACCGTTCAAGGTGGCCCGGCTGGCGATGAAGGAATTGCGCTTCATCGCCAGCCAAGAGATCGCGCATTATTTCCTCACCGTGCACGACATCGTGAAATATGCCGAATACAAAAACATCCTGTGTCAGGGCCGCGGCAGCGCCGCCAATTCCGCCGTATGTTATGTCCTGGGGATCACTGCCGTGGACCCCGGCAGCTTCGATGTGTTGTTCGAGCGCTTCCTCAGCGCCGAACGCAAGGAGCCGCCCGATATCGACGTGGATTTCGAGCATGAGCGGCGCGAAGAGGTCATTCAATATATCTACCAGCGTTATGGCCGCCGCCGCGCCGCCCTGACCGCGACCGTGATCTGCTACCGCTCACGCAGCGCCATCCGCGAGGTGGGCAAGGTGTTCGGCCTGAGCGAGGACGTCACCGGCAAGCTGGCCGATACGGTGTGGGGCCACCATGGCGGCGAACTGAAAGAGCATCAGGTAACAGAGAGTGGCTATGACCTCGCCAACCATGCGGTTGAGCGCGCCGTGTATTTCGCGGGCAAAATCTCCGGCTTCCCACGCCACCTGTCCCAGCATGTCGGCGGCTTTGTGCTGACCGAAGACTTTCTGGACACCATCGTGCCCATCGGTCCTGCCGCGATGGACGATCGCAGCTTCATCGAATGGGACAAGGACGATCTGGATACCTTGCGCATCATGAAAGTGGATGTGCTGGCGCTCGGGATGCTGACCTGCATCCGCAAGGCCTTCGATTTAATCCACGCCTATTCGCGCGGCAACAAGCCGAAATATACCCTCGCCAGCGTTCCGAAGGAACGTGCTTACGTTTACGAGATGCTGCAGCGGGCCGACACCATCGGCGTGTTCCAGGTGGAGAGCCGCGCCCAGATGAGCATGCTGCCGCGCCTGCGGCCCAAAGAATTTTACGATCTGGTCGTGGAAGTGGCGATCGTGCGTCCCGGCCCCATCCAGGGCGGCATGGTGCATCCCTATCTCAAGCGCCGCAAATTGCAGCGCGACAATCCGGGCATGGTGTTCGATTACCCCAAGCCGGGTCCGGGACATCGGCAAGATGAACTCAGGGATGTGTTGCACAAGACCCTGGGCGTGCCCCTGTTCCAGGAACAGGCGATGAAGCTGGCCATCGTTGCCGCCAGGTTCACCCCCGACGAGGCCAATGGCCTGCGCCGCGCCATGGCAACCTTCCGCCATGTCGGCACCATCGGCACGTTTGAGCGCAAGTTCATCGACCGCATGGTCGAGCGCGGCTATGATCAGGACTTTGCGGAATCCTGCTTCGAGCAGATCAAGGGCTTCGGCTCTTACGGCTTTCCCGAAAGCCACGCCGCGAGTTTTGCGCTGCTGGTCTATGTTTCGGCCTGGCTCAAGCGTCGCTTTCCCGCCGCCTTTGCTGCGGCGCTGCTGAATTCCCAGCCCATGGGCTTTTACGCGTCGGCCGAGATCGTGCGCTGCGCCCGGGACAATGGGAAGGTCACGGTGTTGCCGCCTGACGCCGCTTTCAGCCATTGGGACTGCACCTTGGAGCGAAACCAAAGCGGCGAAATCTGCCTGCGGCTGGGTTTTCGGCAGATCGATAGTTTTAAGGAAGGAGATGCGCATACGATCAGCAACGCACGCGGCTATGGCTACCGCAGCTTTGCCGATTTTGCGCGTCGCACCGCGATCCCCAAGCGCGCGCTGGTAACCTTGGCGGAGGCCGATGCCTTTCGCGGCTTCGGGCTGGATCGCCGCGAAGGCTTGTGGGCGGTGCGCCGCCTTCCCGATGATGATCCCTTGCCCCTGTTTGCCCATGAAGGAAACAGGGGGGGTGCCGCGCCCGAACTGGGCGACGAACATATCGCGCCGCTGCCGTCCATGCCGCTGAGCGAACATGTGCTGGCCGATTATCAGACCACGCGGCTGTCGCTGAAGGGCCATCCCAACCAATTCCTGCGCCCGGGCTTGACCGCCGAAGGCATCGCGACCTGCGCCGCGCTGAAGGACATGAAGGACGGCGCGGCTGTGCGCTGCGCAGGCGTGGTGCTGGTGCGCCAGTGTCCGGGCGAAGGTACCACCGTCTTCATCACCCTCAGCGACGAGACCGGCATCTGCAATGTGGTGATCTGGGAGCGCGTCTTCCGCCAGTTCCGGAAAGAGGCGATGGGCTCACGCCTGCTGCTGGCCGAAGGGGTGGTGCAGAAAAGCCCCGAAGGGGTCATCCACCTGATGGCCCATAGCCTGATTGACCGCAGCGCCGACTTGCGCCTTCTGTCCGGCGAGACGGTCCCGCGCCACAATGCGGTACATCGCCACCCGCGCAATGTGCGGGTTCTGCCGCCGTCAAGGGATTTTCATTGACCTAGCCGCTCCACCGCGACTTCCGGCGTCTTCAGATAGCCCGCCGCCAGCAATTGCCGCAGCCGGTCCTGAAACGCCGCCGGACTGAGGCC
>CANCMM010000333.1:0-3271 GCA_947379335.1 Alphaproteobacteria bacterium
GGTGAGCAGACAAAGCGATAACCCGCCGCCGCACCCAATTCGCGTTTCAGGATGTGGCCGACCTGCGCCGCCTGGCTCAGGCCCAACGCGGTGAGGGGCGTGTCCTTGTCACCGGAGAAGCGCTTTTCGACATTGGCCTGGGTCTGGCCATGGCGGGCGAAGTACAGCGTCAGCCCCCCTGGAAGCTCAAGCGCCATCCGACTTCTGCGGCACGGCAATGTCGGGCGCGTCTTCGGCCTTCATGCCGACGACGTGATAGCCGGCATCGACATGCAAATTCTCGCCGGTCACGGCGCTGCCCATGTCGGACAGCAAATAGAGCGCGGCATTGCCCACTTCGCCTTGCGTCACGGTGCGGCGCAGGGGCGAGTTGTACTCGTTCCACTTCAGGATATAGCGGCTGTCGGCTATGCCGGCGAAGGCCAGGGTCTTGATCGGGCCGGCCGAGATCGAATTGACGCGGATATTCTTCTTGCCCAGGTCTTCGGCCATGTAGCGCACCGATGCTTCCAGCGCCGCCTTGGCCACGCCCATCACGTTATAGTGCGGCATGTTCCGTTCGGCGCCCAGATAGGTCAGCGTCACCATGCTGCCGCCATTGGTCATCATCTTCTCGGCGCGTTGGGCGACGGCGGTGAAGGAGTAGCAGCTGATGTCCATGGTCATGCGGAAGTTTTCCGACGTGGTGTCGACATAACGGCCGCGCAGCTGGTCCTTGTCGGAGAAGGCGATGGCATGGACGATGAAATCCAGGCTGTCCCAAACCTTGCCCAGTTCGGCGAACGCCGCATCGATGGACTCCGGCTTGCTGACGTCGCAATCGATCATTGCCGCCGGCTTCATGGTCTCGACCAGCGGCACCACGCGCTTCTTGAACAGGTCGCCCTGG
This sequence comes from Alphaproteobacteria bacterium, assembly GCA_947379335.1. Lineage (GTDB taxonomy): Bacteria > Pseudomonadota > Alphaproteobacteria > Micropepsales > Micropepsaceae > Rhizomicrobium. The sequence continues at coordinate 890 of CANCMM010000333.1, forward strand.
TAGGAGAAAGCCAGCTCGGCGCCGGCCTCATGCAACGCCTGGGCAATGCCCCAGGCGATGGAATGCTGGTTGGCCACGCCCATGACAAGGCCACGTTTGCCCTTCATGAGACCTGGAAATGGCATGCTGGTATCCCCGTTAGCTGGGCAGTGATTTACCCTGAATAGGCCAGCGGCCAAACGGGATTTTGCGTGCGCAAAAACACACTATATTTCAATTGGTTAGCGTATCTTGGCGCGCGGGTCATAGTCGTTGCCCCACCCCTCAAGGAACGTCTTGAGGGACTCGTCGGGCTCGTCCGGAGCTGAGATTACCAATCGGACATAAAGATCGCCCGCGCCGTCCTTGGCCGCGATGCCCTTGCCCTTCAGGCGCAGCACCGTACCGGTGTTGGAATTGGGCGGCACGCTGAGCGACACGGTGCCGGTCAAGGTCGGCACCGGTACTTTGCCGCCCAGCACCGCTTCCTTCAGGGTCACCGGCAGATCCATGCGGATGTCGTTGCCGTCGCGCGTCTTCCAGGGATGCGCCGACACCGACACGGTCAGCAGGATATCGCCACTGGGCCCGCCGCCGCGGCCCGCGCCGCCGCGGCCCTTCACGCGGATGGTCTGGCCGTCCTTTACGCCGGCCGGAATCTTGACGTCGATCTGCTCGCCATTCTGCAGCACCACCCGCCGCGTGCCCCCGATGGCGGATTCATCGAAGCTGACGGTGACGGCGGCGGCGAAATCCTCACCCTTGGTGGCGCGGGGTTGCCCGCGCCCACGCCGGCCGCCCATCAGGTCGGCGAAGATATCTTCGAACCCTGCCGCGCCGCCGGGCGCGTCGTCGAAACTGAAATGGAATCCACCGGCGCCCGGCCCCGCGCCGCCGCCAAATGGATTGCCTTGGCGGAAACCACCGCCCCCTTGGCGCGGATCGAACCCCTTGGGATTGCCGTCCGGCCCGATTGCGCCGGCATCGAACTGGGCGCGCTTGTCCTTGTCGCCCAGGATGTCATAGGCGCCGGAGATTTCCTGGAATCGCTTCAGTGCCGCCGCGTCCCCCGCATGCTTGTCGGGATGATGCTTCTTGGCCAGCGTGCGGAACGCCTTCTTGATCTCGGCCTCGCTGGCGCCTTTGGCGACGCCGAGGACTTCATAGGGATCTTTCATGCCGTCCTTAACTGGGCCTTTTATGCCACCATATCAAGGCCTTGGGGGTTGGGGGGAACTTTTTGAACACCCGGGCGTTTCTGAGTTGGGGCAGGATTATCTCGTATGAACAAGCCATTGACGGAGAACCGGGCCTACACGCCGGACGAATCCGCTCGCTACCGCGTCCTGGTCGAGGCGGTCACCGACTATGCCATCTACATGCTGGACCCCGGCGGCATCGTCTCCAGCTGGAATGCCGGCGCCCAGCGCTTCAAGGGCTACGCCCCCGAAGAGATCATCGGCCAGCATTTCTCGCGCTTCTACACCGAGGAAGATCGCGCCAGCGGCTTGCCGGTCCGCGCCCTGGAAATCTCGGCCCGCGAAGGCAAGTTCGAAGCCGAAGGCTGGCGGCTGCGCAAGGATGGCACCCGCTTCTGGGCCCATGTCATCATCGATCCCATCCGCGATATGTCGGGCGCACTGACCGGCTTCGCCGAAGTGACGCGCGACCTGACCGAGCGCCGCGCCTCGGAAGAAGCCTTGCGCCAGAGCGAGCAGCAGTTTCGCCTGCTGATCCAGGGCGTCACCGACTATGCCATCTACATGCTCAGCCCCGAGGGCATCGTCACCAACTGGAATGCCGGCGTCCAGCGCATCAAGGGCTATACCCCGGCGGAAATCATCGGCAAGCATTTTTCCAATTTCTACACGCCGGAGGATCGCGCCGAGGGCATGCCGGCGCGGGCGCTGGAAACCGCGGCGCGGGAAGGCAAGTTCGAAGCCGAAGGCTGGCGGCTGCGCAAGGACGGCAGCCGCTTCTGGTCGCATGTCATTATCGACGCCATCCGTGACGAGCAGGGAAAGTTGCTGGGCTTCGCCAAGATCACCCGCGACGTCACCGAGCGCAAGGAAGCGCAGGATTCGCTGGACCGCGCCCGCGAGGCATTGTTCCAGTCCCAGAAAATGGATGCCATCGGCCAATTGACCGGCGGCGTGGCGCACGACTTCAACAACCTGTTGATGGCGGTGCTGGGCAGCCTGGAGCTGCTGCGCAAGCGCTTGCCGGACGATCCCGCCCAGCTTCGCCTGGTGGACAATGCCATCCAGGGCGCCAAGCGCGGCGCCATCCTCACCCAGCGCATGCTGTCCTTTGCGCGGCGCCAGGACATGGATGTGCGTCCGCTGGACCTGGCATCGCTGGTCGGCGGCATGTCCGATCTGCTGGAACATTCCCTGGGCAAGG
>CANCMM010000334.1:0-3268 GCA_947379335.1 Alphaproteobacteria bacterium
CTGGCCCGCCTGCACGATATTGCCGATATCCACCAGGTGAATGCCGGCGCGGCCCTCCACCGGCGAGACGATGTTGGTGTAGCCCAGATTGATGCGGGCGGTTTCGACATTGGCCTGGTCGGACACCACAATGCGGTCGGTGGAGCGCACGGTCGCGGCCTGGGTCGCCACCTGTTGCTGGGCGATGGCGTTCTGCGCCAGCAGCGCCTGGTAGCGCTGCAGGTCGACCTTGGCGTTGGCGAGGGTGGCGGCGTCGCGCGCCAGCTGGCCGCGCGCCTGGTCCAGCGCCGCCTGGTAGGGACGCGGATCGATCTGGGCCAGGGTGTCGCCGGCCTTGACCATCTGGCCTTCGGTGAAATTGATCTTGATCAGCATGCCGCCGACCTGCGGGCGCACCGTGGCGGTCGAGAGCGGCGTCACCGTGCCCAGCGCATTGAGGGTCACATTGATGTCGCCGGTGATGGCCCTGGCCACGCCGACGGGCTGCGCGCCCGAATTGATCTGGCCGCGGCGGCCCTGGTTCTTGGCCGGATAGATCGCCCAGATCAGAAGTGCCAGCAGGGCCAGTCCGACCGCGAACCACACCACCCGCGACAGGCGGGGATTGCGCGAACTCCAGCTTTTGACACCGGCCCAGGTACGGCCCACCGGTCCGGAGGCGCGCTCAAAATCACCGGGGGAGCGATCGATATTCATCCGTTCAATCCGTGTCACAAAAGGGCCCTAAAGCCCAAGGAAAGTGAATATGTCAAATGGGTTAGCACCGCGAAGCTGAACGCAGCGTGAACCTTTATACCCTCAACGGGTGGGGGCTTATATAGCCGCCCTGTAAGGGAGAAATATGTCGCAAGTGTCCCAACAACTGGTACGGCGGGCGCAATAACGCTATGTCGGCCCCCGGCCCGCTGCCGGCCCGATAACAAGAACAGGCGATTTGGTGTTTCTCGGTATTTTCCATTGGTTCGTTCATGACGCGCGTGACTGGGTCACGGTCACCGCCCAAGCCCATCCTTATTGGGTCTTTCCCATCGCCTTCGCCATCGCCTTTTCGGAATCCTTCGTCGGCATCTCGTTCATCGTTCCCGGCACGATCCTGCTGATAACGCTGGGCGGGGTAATCGGAGCCAGCCATATCGGCATGTTCCCGGCCTGGCTGGGCGCGGTACTGGGCTCGGTCTTGGGGGACTGGATCTCCTGGTGGATCGGTTTTCACTATCACCACAAGATCGTCCATTCCTGGATCTTCCGCCGGTTCGAGGACCAGATCGAGAAGGCGCTGCACCTGTTTCATAAGTGGGGCACCTGGGCGATCTTCATCGGCCGCTTCATGGGACCCTTGCGCGCCACTGTGCCGCTGGTGGCGGGCATGTCCGAGCTGGAGTTCTGGCCCTTCATGGTCGCCAACACCGTGTCCGCCTTGATCTGGGCTTATGTCCTGCTGGCGCCTGGAGCTGCTATTTTGCGGCATATATTCCCGTAAACAACTGATTTATAAAGTTATTTTTCTGTAAGAGTCGTTGCGTGCAGCCCTGCCCGCCCGGGCACGCGCCAAAATGGGACCGCTCCTAAAGTTAATTGGCCTTGGCTCCGCTTGGCGGATGCGAAAAGCGCCCGTTTTGGCACCAAAAAGGGTGGATTAGCCGGGTTCCCGCTGGCCCGCCTCCTGCATCACCCCCTCACGAAGCCATAGCCCCAAGGCTGGAACGTGAGCAGGCATCAGACGTCGCAAGCAGTGATGAAGGCGGTTTTCCCCGCCTTTGACGGCTTTGGCCTGAGCGTCGCCCATGCGGGCCAGTCCGACGACATCGACACAAAGCGGCTGCTGGACGTGGCCTTGGCCGGCATCCTGCTGGTGCTGCTCACCCCTTTGCTTGCGCTGGTGTCCATCGCCGTGGCGCTGGAATCGTCCGGCCCGGTCCTGTTCTGCCAGAAGCGCACCGGCCTGAACGGCAAGACCTTCCCGATTTTCAAATTCCGCTCCATGCACGTCATGGAAGACGGCGCCGACGTACAGCAGGCGGTCGTTGGCGATGCCCGCATTACCCGTGTCGGCCGCATCATCCGCAAGCTCTCGCTCGACGAACTGCCCCAGCTTTTCAACGTCCTGGCCGGCGACATGTCGCTGGTGGGCCCGCGCCCCCATGCGGTGGCGCATGACATCGAATATGGCGCGGCGATTTCCAACTATGCCGTTCGCTTCCAGGTCAAGCCGGGCATCACCGGCTGGGCCCAGGTGAACGGCGCACGCGGCGTCACACCCACTACCGACGCCATGCGGACCCGCGTGAACCTGGATGCCTGGTATGTCGATCATGCCGGCCTGGCGCTGGACCTGATGATCCTGGCGCGTACCCCGCTGGCCGTTCTTCGCACACGGAACGCGGTCTGATGCGCGCGGCCCTTTCGATCCCAGCGCAATATGAAGCGCCCGCCCAGTCGCAGCTGGAAGCGGCCAATGATTCCTATAGCGAGGTCACGGTCGGCGGCATTGCCACGGCCTGCCTCTCGCGCGACGGGCTGGCCCGCATGATGCTGCAGGACTGCCTCGATGCGCGCTCCAACCCGAACCGCCAGCCCAAGCTGGTCTTCGCCTCCAACGGCCATGCCATCGCTTTGGCGGCGCAGGACGAAGCCTTCCGCTTCACGTTTGAACAGGCCGACATCATCCATGCCGATGGCCAGGCCGCGGTGTTCGCCTCGCGCATGACCGCCACCCCGATCCCCGAGCGCAGCGCCACCACCGATTTCATCCATGACGCTTCCAGGCTCGCGGCCCAGCATGACCTGCGCTTCTTTGTTCTGGGCGCCACCGAGGAAGCCAATGCCGAAGCGGTGCGCGTGCTGCGCGAGACCTATCCCGGCCTTCAGATCGTGGGCCGCCGCCACGGCTATTTCGGCCGCGATGAGGAAGACGAGATCTGCGACGAGATCAACCTGACCCAACCCGACGTGGTGTGGGTCGGCCTGTCGGTGCCGCTGGAATATGAGTTCGCCGTCCGCAACAAGACCCGCCTGCGCGCCGGCTGGCTGGTGACCTGCGGCGGCTGCTACAATTTCGTCACCGGGGCCTATAAGCGCGCCCCCGGCTGGATGCAGGCCTGCGGCCTGGAATGGCTGTTCCGGCTGGTGAAAGAGCCCAAAAGGCTGTTCTGGCGCTATGCGGTGACCAACCCGCTTGCGATATTTTTACTTTTGACGCGCACAAGGTCCCTGCAAGCGGCGCAGTAGGACTGCTCATGACGGTTTCGGACATCGCGCATACCGGCAG
>CANCMM010000335.1:0-3267 GCA_947379335.1 Alphaproteobacteria bacterium
GGGATCCCGACCTGCGCTTCATTTCAAAGCCGTATGAACGTCCAGCGGGCGTTTATATGTGGGGCGTGTTCGCGCCGGGCCCGCTTGCCGCCGGCATGGCACTGTTCATGGAGCAGATGTCCACCCCGCAATATGCCGGCCTGGACATATATGCCCGGCCGGTGACCGAGGAAGGACGAAACTTCCTGAAGGTTCTGGGCTTCAACGAAGGCGCCGAGATCAATCACACGCCGGCGCCGCATTTGTGGAAATTCCCGCGCAAGCCCGAGACGCCATTGTACGACAGCTATATGCCGCATTCGGGCAAGAAGCATGTCGGCATCACGGTGGCCCGCACTTTCGATGACCTGATGAAGGTCATCGCCATCCGCAATGCCGTCTATGTCGGAGAGCAGGAATGCCCCTATGACGAGGAATATGACGGCAACGACTTCGCCGCCACGCACCTGCTCGCCTATATCGGCGATGAACCGGCCGGCTGCCTGCGCCTTCGCTTCTTCGCCGGTTTCGCCAAGTTCGAACGGGTCGCGATCCGCAAGGAGTTCCGCAAGTCCCGCGCCGCCATCAAGCTGGTACAGGCCGGACTGAAACTCTGTCAGAAAAAGGGGTATCGCCGCGTCATCGGCCATGCCCAGACACGGCTGACGACCTTCTGGACGCGGTTTGGCTTCCAGCCGATGCCGGATCGCAAGCACTTCTTCTTCTCCGACTATGATTACATCGAGATGGTGGCAGAACTGGAGCCGGATCCCGACCCCGTCGTGATGACCGCCGATCCCTATGTCGTGATCCGGCCCGAAGGTCGCTGGCATGTGCCCGGCATCCTGGAAGCGTCCCTTGCGCGGCCCGCCACCAATCCCTCCGTCGCCAAGAAGAGCTAACGTGCGGCTACCAAGCGAATCGCTCGCGCGAGGCGGGTGACAACCTGACGGTGTGACGCTAGCTTGCCAGTACAACCGGGCATAGGCCTGGAACCTCAGAATCGCGTAAACCGACATGCCTGCCGGGGAGTGGAATGGATTTTCGCAGTCTGGTCGCCGCCCTGCCCGGGAAAAAGGCGTCCATTTATACCTTTGATCGCGGCAAGATCGTCCGCCATCCCCATGCCGCCCTTCATGACGATGTCGTCGATGTGCGCACCCGGCTGCGCAACTGGGGCGTGGGCGTGGGTACGCGCGTAGGCATCTATGCGCCCAATTCCTATCAATGGCTGGTACATGACCTGGCGCTGATCGAACTGGGCGCCATCTCGGTGCCTTTCACCGATGATTTCGCGGGCAAGGTAAACCAGGAACTTCTGGACAAGTACAATATCGCTTTGCTGCTGATTTCCAAAAGCCATGCGCGGATTTTTCCCGACAAGCCGGCCCATGTCGCTTTCCTGGACGCCGCCAACGGCGACGTCCGCGCGCTGGACCGCCCGCCGTCCGGTGATGCGGACGAAGCCGACCAGCACAGCCTGGTATTTTCCTCCGGCTCCGCCGGCGGCCTCAAGGGGCTGGTGATCAGCCGCAAGGGCGTGGAAGACACCGTGCCGCCGATCGTCGAGGCGCTGGCGATGCGGCCCAGTGACCGGCTGCTGCTGTTCCTGCCCATGTCGAACTTCCAGCAGCGCAACCTGTGCTATTCGGCGCTGTGGTACGACTTCGACATCATCATCACCGACTATACCCAGCTGTTCGCCGCCATGCCGGCGCTGAATCCCACCGTGCTGATCGCGCCGCCGGTGCTGTACCAGATGTTGTACAGCGAATTCGAGAAATATCCGGGCTGGAAAAAGGCGCTGTGGACCGTGCTGGGCACCCTTCTCAGCTTTGTGCCGTCCCCCATCCGCCAGGGATTGGCGCGCACATTGTTCCAGGACTTCTACAAACAGTTCGGCAACAACATGCGCATGCTGGTCACCGGCATGGCGCCGATCCGCCGCAACCTTGGCGCGTTCTTCCAGCGCATGCAGCTGCCCTTGTGCGAATCCTACGGCATGGTGGAAGCCGGCTCGATCACCTGGCGGACCGCCGGCTCGCGCGAGTTCGGATCGGTCGGCAAGGTACTGCGGGGCATCACCCTTTCGTTTGAGCCCGATGGCGAGATCATCGTCAACCGCGCCAACTCGATGACCCTGCGCTACTTCCAGTCCGCCGAGGGCGAGAATGAGCGCACCTTCCTGGCCCCGGGGCGCGTCGCCACCGGCGACATGGGCCGGCTGGACAAGGACGGCAACCTGTTCCTGCTGGGCCGCAAGAAGGAATTGCTGATCACGCCGGGCGGAACCAAAATCCATCCCGAAGTCATCGAGCAGGAGCTGAACAACAGCCCCGACGTCGCCCATACGGTGCTTTGCTTCAGGCCCCATGCCACGCAACTGACCTGCGTCGTGGATCTGGTGCCGCCGGGTGGCGAGGAAGCGCGCGCCCGGGTGCAGAAATTCGCCAACAGCTTGCCGGCCGCGAAGAAAGCCGCGCCCTTCGTCGAAGTGATCTTCGCCGATGCGCCCTTCACGATGGAAAACGGCATGCTGCGGCCCAACATGAAGATCGACCGCAAGGCGATTCTTGCGCGCTACTGTCGGGATTAGCCTAATCGGCCCCAATTCTAATCGGAAATGGGCGGCGCATCATGCGGCCGCGCCTTGTGGCACAGCCAAACCAGCACGATGGCCCCCAGGGACAGCCAGGCGGACACCATGAACATGTCCACCGAGGCCAGCAGGTAGGACTGGCCGACCATGCCGCGCAGCACTGCCGCCTTGGCGCCCAGTTCCGACAGACCCATATCCTGCAGCGATCCCAGCACATTGTTGAAGGCCGGCGTGAAGCTTGAGGTCATGTCGGCCAGCCGGCTCTGGTGCAGCGCCTCGCGCCGGTCCCAATAGGTCGTGACGATGGACACCGAAAAGCCGGCCACGATGATGCGGGCGAAGTTGGACAGGCTGGCGGCGGCGGGAATCCTGGACTGCGGCACCCCGTCCAGCAGGATGGAGATCGTGGCGATGAAGAATGAGCCCGAGGAAATTCCCTGCACCATCAGCGGTATGGCAATGGCCATGAAGCTGGCATCCGTCGTCAGGTTGGCGCGCATGAAATAGGACACCGCCGACGCGGCAAACGCGATGGTGGCGACCCACCTGGCATCGAAGCGGTTCATCAGCCGTGCCGCCAGCGGGGTCATCAGCACCGCGACGACGCCGGTGGGCGCCGAGACAAGCCCCGCCCAGGTGGCGGTGTAGCCCAGCTGAGTCTGCAGCCAGAGCGGGATCAGCAGCATGTT
>CANCMM010000336.1:0-3259 GCA_947379335.1 Alphaproteobacteria bacterium
GCCAAGGAAGAGATGCTGGGCGTGCCCGGCGCCATGATCCGCCAGCACGGCGCGGTATCGGAAGCCGTGGCGCGCGCCATGGCGGAAGGCGCCATCCGCAATTCCACCGCCCAACTCTCCGTGGCAGTGACGGGGATCGCCGGTCCCGGCGGCGGCACGGATGATAAGCCGGTCGGGCTGGTGCACATTGCCGCGGCGCGGGCCGGCGAAGCCACCCTGCACCGCGAATGCCGCTTCGGCGACATCGGCCGCAGCGAAGTGCGTCTTGCCACCGTCGTTGCAGTACGGGAGTTGCTTCAGTCTTTAGTGTGACGCGACCAACTGGTCGTGCGCGATCTGTTGCAGCGCATGGGTTTGCGGCTTGGAGAAGCCCATGTCCTCGGCCACACTTTCGGTGTCACCCAATGACTGCGGGTCTCTGCCCGTCACCTTGGCAAACACCAGAAGCGCTTCCAGGTAATAGCCATAAGCACTTGCGTGATAGCTGTCCCAGCTCCACAAATTGATCTTGCCTGCCGGGATGCCGGCATAGGGATCACCGCCCGCCACGCCGGTGTCGATGGCGCGGTTCCAGGCCAGCCCCACCGGGACAACCCCGGCCACGCGCGCGGTCTTCGCCGCCTGCGCATAGGCCGCCGCCACGTCGATGCCCATCTGCTGGATCGGCTTGCCGTGCCAGGGCTTGCCTTCCGGATAGGTCTGGTCGGCGCGGCTCCATGTGGCGTCCAGCCAGATTTCGGCCGTGGCATTTTTTGCACGGAACATGTCGGTGATCTGTTTGGCCGACGACACCAGCAACGCCGGATCGCCCGGATGCGCGATGTCCAGGGTGGAATAGCCGTGCATCACCACTATGTCCCAGGGCTTGTCCAGCAAGGCGCGCTTCTCGGCATAGTGATAGTCCATGCCCTTGCCGCCGACTGTTTCCAGGCTGACCGTGTAGTCCAGCCCCGCTTCCTTGGCGAAGGCCGCAAAGAAGGCCGGCACACCACCGGTCGTCTTGCCGGTCGGACCGGGGCCGTTGAGATCGGTCACCGTGTCGGGCTTGTAATAACGCGCCGCCGAATTGGCGCCGAAGGTAAAGCTGTTGCCGACAAACAGGATGGTCTTGGCTTCCGCCGCGCCGCAAACAAGCATCAGCGATGCCGCGATAACAAACCTCTTCATGCGTTCCCCACTTATTCTATTGGCCTGACGCTTCGTTGCTTGAGGCCGTTTGAATGTCCTTGGCTCTTGCCTCGAAGGCGTCGGCCATTTTCAGCATCACTTTCTCGAACTTGGCCCCGGCGACACTGTGGAGCAAGCGGCTTTTGAACTCGAACAGGATGGAAAAGGCGAGCTCGCACCCCTCACCGTCCGCCAGTGGCGTGAACTGCCAGTAGTTCTCCAATGTCTTGAACGGGCCTTTGATCTGGGCGACGTCGATGCGGTGGATGGCCGGGTCCAGCTTGATGTCGCTGGTATAGCGTTCGCGCAGCGCGCCATAGCCCACCGCCATCTCGGCGGTCATGCCGTTGGCGCGCCGCGTCAGCACCCGCAGCGCCACCACCCAGGGCAAGAACTCGGGATATTTCTCCACGTCCGAAACGACCGCATACATCAGCTCGGCCGGATACGGCACGCTGCGGGTCTCGGTATGCGAAATCACGCCTTCGCCGCGCGCGCGGCTTTCAGCTCCGCAAAGTCACTGTCGGCATGATAGGAGGAGCGGGTCAGCGGCGACGCCGACACCATCAAAAAGCCCTTGGCGCGGGCGATGCTTTCCAGGCCGGCGAATTCCTCCGGCGACCAGAAGCGGTCCAGCCGCGCATGCTTGCGGGTCGGCTGCAGGTACTGGCCGATGGTCAGGAAATCGACATTGGCGGCGCGCAGGTCGTCCATCACCTGCATGATCTCTTCGCGGGTTTCCCCCAGGCCCACCATCAGTCCCGACTTGGTGAAGCCGGTGGGCATCAGTTCCTTGGCGCGCTGAAGCAGACGCAGCGAAGCGAAGTAACGCGCGCCCGGCCGGATGTTCAGGTACAGCCGCGGCACGGTCTCCAGGTTATGGTTGAAGACTTCGGGCTGGGCCGCCATCACAATCTCGATGGCGCCGTCCTTGCGCAGGAAGTCCGGCGTCAGCACTTCCACCGAGGTGCCGGGGCTCATCGCATGGGTGGCGCGGATCACGTCGGCGAAATGCTGCGCCCCGCCATCGGCCAGGTCGTCGCGGTCCACCGAGGTGATCACCACATGCGCCAGGCCCAGGGTCTTGACCGCGCGGGCGACATTGGCCGGCTCCTCGGGGTCCAGCGCGCCCGGCAAGCCGGTCTTGACGTTGCAGAAGGCGCAGGCGCGGGTGCAGGTGTCGCCCATGATCATCATGGTGGCGTGCCGCTTGCTCCAGCACTCCCCGATGTTCGGGCAGGCGGCTTCCTCGCACACCGTGTGCAGCTTGTTGGCGCGCACGATCTCGCGGGTGACCTGGTATTCCTTGGACACCGGCGCCTTGACCCGGATCCAGTCGGGCTTGCGCTGGATGTCGGTATCCGGGCGGTGGGCCTTTTCGGGATGCCGTGCCTTGGAAACTGTGTCGATGACGGTGGCCATGACCGAGATATAGACGTGGAACGGGTTAAAATCATCCGGCGCCGTGTCACGGCAGCCCTGCGGATTAGGAATAGTATCCCAGTATTATACTATCCGTACCACTGGGCCTAATCTTCATCGAAGGGGCTCTTGATGCCGACCAAATCGGTAAGCCGCTTTAGGTCGCGCCTAAAAACCCACGATCTCCATTTCCGGTACAGGAAGACGATTGCGAAGCAGCCCCCGACAACAACCAGAAGCAGCCACACGGCATCCGTGTCTATGTGAATGTTCATAGCTACGCCTTTCGAGGCTTGTGCTTCGCAATGGTTTTGAACGTCCGGTCGAATGTCTCGCCGGTTTCGTCCGCCCCCATTGTTATACACTCCATAGCGTCAGCCGAAAAACATGACCCCGGCCCCGCACAAGCCGCCTAGTACCGTTCCGATAATCAGGACCGGCGCGTATGCCTTTGTGACCAGCGCATCGGGAAGGCTCAGCACCAGCCCGATCAGTAACCCCAAGACAATCGGATGAAGCGGCACAGCCACGTTTGCGGTCAGGAAGCCAATAGAGAACCGGCTGATAAAGGCCGCCGTAAGAGCCGCCAGCTTGTCAGGGAATGGCATGGGCAGCATCAAGGCCACCACCACAACACCGGCGGCCAGTCCCAGCATAAGTCCTAGCGTCA
>CANCMM010000337.1:0-3257 GCA_947379335.1 Alphaproteobacteria bacterium
ATCGACTCCACCGAGCGGATGGTGGCCTGGTTCGACAAATACCTTAAGGGGAACTGAACCAGGGTGATGGCGGCGCGCTTGGCGAATGGCCGCTTTTGGCGCAAAGCGGACATTCAGGGAAGGTGAAAAAGACTTCAATAAACGTCTCGCCGATACAGCCCGTCCTGCATCATGGCATCCAATTTGTCTTCGCCCAGGATCGCAACCAGCGATTCCTCGACACCCGCCGCCATCTTCAGGCCGCCGCACACCAGGATGGAAGCGCCGCGTCCCACCCACCTTTTGATGTCCGCGCCATCGTCCGTCACCAGCTGCTGGACATATTTGCGCGACCGTTCTTCGCGCGAAAACACCAGATCGGTACGCGCCAGAGTACCGTTGGCCTGCCAGGCCTTGATGTCTTCGGCATAATACAGATCGGTTGCGGCCTCGCGCTCGCCGAACAGCAGCCAGGCATCGCCCAGCTTCTTTTGCGCCCGGTACAGAAGATGCGCCCGCAGGCCCGCCATGCCGGTGCCGGCGCCGATCAATATCTGCGGACCGTCCGCCGGAGCGTGGAAATTGGGATTGGGCCGCAGGCGCAGGCTGACCACGCCGCCGATGGTGCTGCCTTGCGTCAGCCAGCCAGAACCCAGCCCCAGCGCGCCGCCATCCTTCACCGCCTTGCGCACCAGCAATTCCATGCGTCCGCTGCCCGGCAGAGAAGCGATGGAATATTCACGCGGGCCAAAACCTTCCAACCGCTCCACCAGCCAGTCCAGCGAGATGCCTTCCACCTCATAGTCTTGCGGCAGGCGGCAATGGGCGATGATGTCGCGCAGAAACATCCAGTGCCCGGCCCAGCGGAAGCTGAGGCCGCCGTCCAGCTTGTGGCGGGTCAGAAACGCTTCAACTTGATCCTGCGGGTTGCGCGGCCAGATTTCGGCGATGTCGCCGGCCGTCCAGTTCAGTTGCGCCGGATCTTTCGGCGCCAGGGCGATGTGCCAGGCTTCGCCGCCGGGACTGCCCGCGTTCAACAGTCGCCGTTCCGCCAGCAGCCAGTCCTGCGGTGCGCCCGGCATCAGCTGTTCGACCTTGGTATCGGCGCCCAGTCTGTTCAGCTGTTCGCACCATTTGATCATGGCATCGGTATCGTCGTCGCCATCGACGCAGACGATGTCGAACATGCGTTTGGCTTTTGCCGATGCCAGCCAACGGTCCAGGCTGCGGCCGAAGCCACAAAACGTCGCGTCATACTTGCGGTCGCCCAGCGCTAGCACGGCATAGTGCACGCCCTTGAGCGCCGGCACCGAGGCCATCTGCTTCCTTACAAAGGCGCGCGCACTGTCGGGCGCCTCGCCCGCGCCATAGGTGCTGGTCACCACCAGCAGGATGCCGGCATCGGCCAGATCCTGGGCCGTCAGCCCACCCAGGGCGGCGACCCGCACAAGATTCTTGGCCGCGCCGCTGAGGGCATTGGCGCTCAGCCATGCGATTCGCTCCGCCGCGCCGGTCTGGCTGGCGAAGGCGACCAGGATGCGTCCGCCCGAGGGCGCGCGCCGGAACAGGGAACCAAGGTCCATAAGCCGCGCGTAGCACGGGCCCGGAATGTGCGCAAACCCCCGGATTTTCAGGGCTTTCGCTCCCTCGCGGAACTGTCATGCCACCGGGAACCCCGCTCGCGCGTTGTATTCGTCAGACCAACGAGGCCGAAGACCGATGCACGTAGACATCATCATGATCCAGCCGCTGATCGCGCTGTTGTTCGGAATCCTGATTCTGATCCTGCCGCGGCTGCTGAATTACCTGATTGCCATCTACCTGATCTTCATCGGGCTGGTCGGCCTGTTCCCGCACCTGTTCACCAGCGCAACGTAGCGCGATTTAGGAGCTGCCTCATGAGCACGCACGCGAAAAATCTCAAGCCGCATGAAAAAATGCCGGAGCATCACAGCACCGACAAGACCCCGACCACCAAGGAAGAGAAGATCGACGCCCAGATGGAAGATTCCTTCCCCGCCAGCGATCCGCCGTCTTTCTCGGGCGGGAACCACATTGTCGGCGCGCCCACGGGCCGCGAGAGCGAAGCCCCCTCGCCCGATGCGCCCGCGGTGGTCGACGCCGAAAAAAAGGTCAAGGACGGCAGCGCCAAGACGCCGAAATCCTGCTGATAGAAATCGCTTAAAATCGTCCTGATTTTCTTGACCAGCCCTTAAAAACCGCCCCCTAGCCTGCAATGGCTAGGGGGCGGTAACTTTTGGGAGCCGCCATGAAAACCGACACTGAACGACATTCAGCCCGCAAGCCTGCACCGCCGCAGCCTGCCCTGCCGCCGGCCGATACGGTGCGATGGGTCGCCCGCCGCAAAGCTGAAGTGGTTGCCGCCGTGCATAACGGCATGCTCAGCATGCGCGAGGCCTGTCAGCGCTACAAACTTTCCGCCGAAGAATTCCTGGAATGGGAGCGTCACTACAAGCAGGGCGGGCTGACGGGCTTGAAGGTCAACGCCAGGCCGCTGCTGCACTAGCTGCCCCTGTTAGTTTCCAAGCGCGCCCAGCACGCCGCTTTCGGTCAGTATCTGCGGCAGGATCACGGGTGTCCTGGCGCCCGGCGCGTAATAGAGATAGAGCGGCACGCCGGAGCGGCCATTCTCTTTCAACAGGGCGGTGATCTGCGGATTCTGGTTGGTCCAGTCGGCCACCAGATAAGCGACATGCTTGGCGGCGAAAGCGCTCTTGACGCTGCCCTGTGACAGCACCGCGTCCTCGTTGACCAGGCAGGTGATGCACCAGGCGGCAGTGGCGTCCACGAACACCGGACGGTTCGCGGCGCGCAGGGACGCCAGCTTGGCCGGGCTGTAAGCCTCGCCCAGCTTGGATGTGGAAGCTGCCGGCGCTGCGGCATTGCCTTGCAGGCTGCCCAATCCGGCAAGTGCGCCGATCAGCACCAGGATCGCAGCCACAGCACCGATGGTGCGGCCGCGGGTCTCAAGATCGCGTGTCTTGCTCCACAGCCAGGCGGCTAGCGCCAACAGGATCATGGCGCCCAGCACCAGGATCACGCCGCGCGGTCCTGCTTCTTGGGCCAAAACCCAGACCAGCCAGGCGGCGGCGGCATACATGGGGAATGCCAGGAATTGCTTGAAGGTCAGCATCCAGGCGCCGGGCTTCGGGATAAAAGCCAAGAGGCGCGGCCAGACGCCCAAGAGCAGGAATGGCAGCGCAAAGCCGATACCCAGCGCCACGAAAACCGCCAGCGCCGAAGCGGCGCCTTGCGTC
>CANCMM010000338.1:0-3256 GCA_947379335.1 Alphaproteobacteria bacterium
GCCCGACTTCATCCCCCCGACCTTGGTATCGCTGAAATAACGCAGGTCCGAGACATTGGCTTGGCCGTTCGCCGCCAGCACATAGAAGGCGTAAGCGCGGGCGACATCGTCACTGTCGGATGCGCCGCTGGTCTTCAGCCAGTTGGTGCCGCGCTTCATGGCATCGTTCGGCACGACAAAGCCCTTGGCCTTGGCCTGGAACAGGAAGTCCATGGCATAGACGCTGAGGAAGCTGTCGGCATCGCTGCCCGGACCCCACATGCCGAAGTTGCCGGCAAAATTCTGCATGTCCAGCACCTGGTCCACCGCCGTCTGGATGCGCGGGCGCAAGGCGGCGTCGCGCGGCAGACCCGTCAGATCGGCGACATCGTTGAACAGCAACAAGGGCTGGGCGCGGCTGGTGGTCTGCTCGATGCAGCCATAGGGATACTTGTCCAGCCACTTCAGCAGGCCCGCGACATTGTTATAGCCATGCGCCGCCGACACGCTGATGGTGACGCTGGCGGTGGAACCGACCAAGTCCGAGATCAGGCCGCGATTGGCGACATAGGTTGCGCCCGCCGGCAGCGGCAGTTCTTCTTCCCGCGCCACGTCGAGCTGTGCCGCCCGCACCTGGATCGGCCAGCCGTGTGACACATGAAACCCGTTCGGGCCTTTCACATCCAGGGTGATGCCCGCAATGCCCAAGCCTGCGCCGCGCAACTGCACCGGCACCAAGGCGCGCTGGCCCCGCTTGAGGGTCTGGTTCACAACCGTCTGTGCTCCGCTGGCCAGCGATACCGGCCCGCGGGTCTGGATGGTGGCGACATAGGCGCCGGGTCCGCCCTCGACATTATCCAAGTTCAGCGCCGCACCAATATTGTCACCGGGCGACAGGAAGCGTGGCAGCACCAGGTCGGCCACCATCGGATCGCGCACCACCAGCATGCGGTCGGCATGGCCCAGCTTGTTCGCACTCCAGGCCACCGCCATCAGCCGCAGCGAGCCGTTAAAGTCCGGTACATCCAGGATGATATTGGCAACACCGCCGGCGCCCAGCTTCACCAGGCCGCTGAACAACGCCACGGTCTTTTGCGGCACCACGGCAAGGCCGCGGCCGCCAAAACCGTCGCCGCCCTGCTCCATCGCGCCAACGGCGCCTCTTTCCACCCGGATCAGGCGGCCATAGTCATCACGCATCAAAACGCCCAGCCGCCGCTTGCCGAAATAATAGTCCACCGGATCGGGCGACTTGAAATCGGTAAGCTGCAGGATGCCTTCATCCACCGCCGCCAGGGTGACATAAGCCTCGTCGCCGCCGGCGCCCTGTACGGTGACGGGGATGGTCACTTTCTGACGCGGCAGAATCTTGGGCGCGCCGCCGACGGAGACGTTCAAGGTGCGCGGACCATTGTCGACACCCAGCCAGGCCACGCCGATGCTGCGCACCGGCTCGCGGCCCTTCACATCCGCCAGCGGCCGGTAATCGGTCACCAGCACATAAGCGCCGGCACCCCAGTCGGCGGAAACCGGAATGTCTACGCTGGTGCCGCTGGCCGGAGCGTCGATTAGCCTGGAGGAAAAGACGCGGTCACCCGCCACCACCACCAGCGCCTTGCCGTTGCCGTCGGGCTTGATGCGCACATGCGCCACCGTGCCGGGCGCGTAACTGGGCTTGTCGGCGGCGACCGGAATGCGGTCGGGCCGGTCGCCGGCGCTGGACGCGGACCAGCCGGAATAGAAGCGGTAAGACGACGCCGCGCCGGTCTTGGGATCGCTGATGGTCAACCGATAGGTGCCATAGGGCATGGCCTGTTCCAGCCGGGCGCTGGCGCCAGCGCCTATATTGATACCGCTGCTGGAAACCAGCCGGTCGCGGGTGGTGGGCTGGTACTTCCATTCGCCATTGGTCTGGAACCACTGATAGGTGGTGTTCTCCCGCACCCAGCTGAAGGTCAGCCCGTTCAGGGCGATGCGCTTGCCCTCGCCGTCCACGGCGATGACTTCAAACCCGGCGCGGGCATTTTCGGCCACCTGGCCGCCGTCGAACACCGGGCGAATGCCGATCGCCGCGTTATGGGTGCGGATGGGAATAATGACGGACTTGTCGGTGGTGCGCCCGCCCGGTTCATGGATGGAGACGCGGACGGTCGCCTTCAGCGGCAAGGTGGTATCGGCCAGCGCCCCGGTGTTGCCGGTGACGTTGGTAATGCCGCCCGCATCGGTGGCGGGCACGGTGAGGTCGACCTTGGTCTCGGAGAAACTGTCGTCCACCCGGCCGAACTGGAAGCCGTGATATTGCGGATAGGGATTGTTGTCGGCCGCAATGGTCGCCTCGCCGTCGCCCGACAGTTCGCCCGCCGGTGCGCCATACAGGAAGCGCGCATCCACCCGGACATGGAAATCCCCGCCCGGCTTGATGCTCCTGTCCAGCGCGGTCACGTTCACTTTCAGGCGCTGGGGCACGAAGTCGGCAACGTCGAACTGCACCCGGCCCACGGCCGGCGCCTTGGGGTCGATGAAAGCGGCGATCTGCCAGCGGCCATGCGGCGCGCTTTGCGACAGCCGTATCGCCCAGGAAGCACTACCTGCGGCAAGTCTGTCGCCCGCCACGGTGATGCGTCCCACTTCCAACCCATCGGGGCGCTGCGCCACCAACGTCAACGGTGCCGTGATGGCCGCGCCAATACGGTCGCGCAGCATGGCCACGGCCTGCACCGTCTCGCCGGGGCGATAGATGCCGCGCTCGGTGTACAGCCAGGCATCCACCGGGCCGGGTGACGAGCGTCCACCCACGCCGCGGTCGGTCAGATCGAAGGCCGAGCGCCGCAGATCCAGGAAGGCGAAATCCCCGCTGGGACCGTAGGCCATCACCATCACCGGCTCGTCGCCGCCAGTAGCCTTGAACAGGCCGGCATCAAAATCGGCGCGGCCGCTGCCGTCGGTGGTGACCGATGCCAGTTCGTTATTGTTGTGGGCAATGAGGGTCAGCTTGACGCCGGCCAGCGGCGTGGCGCGATTGTAGGAGCGCGCGAACACGCTCAAGCCGGAGCCGGCGGCGGCATTGGCGCTGGTGAAACTGGTCAGCGCCATGTCGCTGTCCACCACCCATTGCATCGCCAGTTCGCCGGAATTGTCCTCGTCAGTGGCGGGTTTCTTGGCGGCGTCCTGCGCCACGATCACAGAGGCGCCGGGCTTCTGGCCCTTGATCAGGTCGTGGATGGGGATCAGCGTCACGACGCTGTCATTCTTGACGTTGTCGACCGACAGGGTGCCC
>CANCMM010000339.1:0-3251 GCA_947379335.1 Alphaproteobacteria bacterium
GGCGGGCGAGAATTTCGGTTGCGGCTCGTCGCGCGAGCACGCGCCCTGGGCGCTGCTGGATTTCGGCATCCGCTGCGTCATCGCCCCCAGCTTCGCCGACATCTTCTATGGCAACTGCTTCAAGAACGGCATCCTGCCGATCAAGCTGCCGCAGGAGCAGGTCGACAAGCTGATGGACGATGCGGAACGCGGCGCCAATGCCGTGATCTCCATCGACCTGGAGAAGCTGGAAATCCGCGGCCCGGACGGCGGCATGATCAAGTTCGATCTCGATCCCTTCCGCCGCCAGGTGCTGCTGAATGGCTGGGACGATATCGCGCTGACCCTGCGGGCCGGCGAAAAGATCGACGCTTACGAAAAGAACCAGCAGCCCTGGCTCTAGGCCGGCGCGCTTTCAGGAAGAAATCCCATGAACGAATACAAGCTGCTTCTGCTGCCGGGTGACGGCATCGGTCCTGAAGTGTTGGACGCCACCATGCGCGTGGTCGGCTGGTACGGCCAAAAGGGCCTGCCTTACAAGACCGAGGAAGCGCTGCTGGGCGGCGCGGCGATTGACGCCACCGGGCGTCCTGATCCGGACGAGACCTTTGTGAAGGCCATCGCCGCCGACGCGGTGCTGATGGGCTCGGTCGGCGGCCCCAAGTGGGATGGATTGCCGTTCGAGAAGCGCGCCGAACGCGGTCTTCTGCGCGTGCGCAAGGACATGGGCGTGTATGCCAACCTGCGCCCGGCCCTGTGCTTCGATGCCTTGAAGGATGCCTCGACCCTCAAGCCCGAAATCGTGGCGGGCCTCGACATCCTGATCGTGCGCGAGCTGATGGGCGGCGTCTATTTCGGCGAGCCCAAGGAAACCACCACCCTGGCCGACGGCCAGAAGCGCGCCGTGGATACCGGCGTCTACACCACCAGCGAAATCGAGCGGGTCTGCCGCGTTGCCTTCGAGATGGCACGGCTGCGCGGCAACAAGGTGCATAGCGCCGAAAAGTCCAACGTCATGGTTACCGGCGTGCTGTGGAAGGAAGTCGTCACCGCCCTGCACAAGCGTGATTACAGCGACGTGGAACTGCACCATATCCTGGCCGACAACGCCGCCATGCAGCTGGTGCGCAATCCCAAGCAGTTCGACGTGCTGGTGACCGACAATCTGTTCGGCGACGTGCTGTCGGACGAAGCCGCCCAGCTCACCGGCTCCATCGGCATGCTGCCGTCAGCTTCCTTGGGCGACAAGAAGGCCAATGGCCTGCCATCGGCCTTATATGAACCCATCCACGGCTCGGCGCCCGATATCGCCGGCCAAGGCCTGGCCAATCCCATTGCCTCCATCCTCTCCTTCGCCATGTGCCTGCGTTACTCCTTCGGCATGAAGGATGAGGCGGCGCGGCTGGAAAAGGCGGTCGACCAGGTGCTGGCCGACGGCTTCCGCACCGGCGACATTATGCAGCCGGGCATGACCAAGGTGGGTACGACCGCTATGACGGATGCCATCCTGAAGGCGCTGGACAAGTCGAACTGATCGACAAAGCCGTTGGAATAAAAAAGGCCCCGCAAGGGGCCTTTTTCTTTAGTCGCCTTTCAGATCGCGCCGCGCCTGATGCAGAAGCGGCTCGGTATAACCGCTCGGCTGTTCCTTGCCCTTGAACACCAGATCACTGGCGGCCTTGAAGGCGATGCCGTCATAGGCCGGCGCCATGGGCTGGTAGAGCGGATCGCCTTCATTCTGCTGATCCACCACCTTGGCCATGCGCTTGAGGGTTTCGGTCACCTGGTCCGGTTTGCAGATGCCGTGCTGCAGCCAGTTGGCGATGTGTTGGCTGGAAATGCGCAACGTCGCGCGGTCTTCCATCAGACCGACATTATGGATGTCGGGCACCTTGGAGCAGCCCACACCCTGATCCACCCAGCGCACCACATAGCCCAGGATTCCTTGGGCGTTGTTGTCCAGTTCCTGCTGCACTTCGTCGGGTGACCAGTTGGGCCGGTCGGCGAGCGGAATGGTGAGAATGTCGCTCAGCTTGGCGCGGGGGCGCGATTTCAACTCGTCCTGCCGCGCCTGCACGTTCAGCTGGTGATAATGCAGCGCGTGCAGGGTGGCAGCGGTGGGTGACGGCACCCAGGCGCAGCTGGCGCCGGCGTTGGGATGGCCGATCTTGGCCTTCAGCATATCGGCCATCTTGTCGGGCATCGCCCACATGCCCTTGCCGATCTGCGCCTTGCCCTGAAAACCGCAGGCCAGGCCGATATCGACATTCTGGTCTTCGTAGGCGGACAGCCACTTGGACGTCTTCATCTCGCCCTTGCGCACCATCGGCCCGGCATACATGGAGGTGTGCATCTCATCGCCGGTGCGGTCGAGGAAGCCGGTATTGATGAAGACGATGCGATCCTTGGCGGCGCGGATGCACTCTTTCAGGTTGGTGGAGGTGCGGCGTTCCTCGTCCATCACGCCCATCTTGATGGTGTGACGCTCCAGGCCCAGCACGTCCTCGATGCCGTCGAACATGGTGTTGGTGAAAGCGACTTCGGCGGGACCGTGCATCTTGGGTTTGACGATGTAGATGCTGCCCTTGCGGCTGTTGGCGCGCTTGCCCTTGATGTCGTGGAGCGAGATCAGCGAGCTGACGACGCCGTCCATCAGGCCTTCGCCGATCTCGCCGCCATCGGCCAGCAGGATCGCATCGCTGGTCATCAGGTGGCCGACATTGCGGATGAACAACAGGCTGCGGCCGGGCAAGGTGACCGTTCCGCCGTCCGGCGCCATGTAAGTACGATCCGGGTTGGCCTTGCGCTCCAGCGTCTTGCCGCCCTTTTCGAAGCTGGCGCTCAGGCTGCCGTTCATCAGCCCCAGCCAGTTGGCGTAGGCGTCGACTTTGTCTTCCGCATCCACCGCGGCGATGGAATCTTCGCAGTCCATGATGGTGGTGATGGCCGATTCCAGCACCACATCGCTGATGCCCGCTTTGTCGGTCTTGCCGATGGGTGTGGTGCGGTCGAGATGGATTTCGATGTGCAGGTTGTTGTGCACCAGAAGGATGATCGACGGCGCATCGACATCGCCGACATAGGCTTTGAACTGGGACGGGTTCTTCAGATCCGGCTTCAGCGAACCATTTTCAATCGTCAGCGCGTCTGCGTCTTTCCACGAACCGCCCGCCAGCGGGACAGCCCCGTCCAGCACGCCGCGGGCGAGGGCGATGACCTTTTCGCCGCGCTTGGGGTTGTAGCCGCCTTTTTTGCCAACCTTCTCGCAACCC
>CANCMM010000340.1:0-3244 GCA_947379335.1 Alphaproteobacteria bacterium
CAGCTCGTCCTTGTGGAAGGGCTTGGTCATGTAATCGTCGGCGCCGAAGCCCAAGGCCTTAACCTTGGCTTCCACGATGGCGTTGCCGGACAGGATCAGGACCGGCGTCTGCACCTTGGCGACGCGCAGGGCCTTAAGGACCTCAAAGCCGCTCATGTCGGGCAACTGCAGGTCCAGGACGATGATGTCGTAATCGTAAAGCTTGCCCAGATCGATCCCTTCTTCGCCGAGATCGGTGGTGTAGACGTTAAGGCCCTCGCTGCGCAGCATCAGCTCGATGCTTCGCGCCATGGCGCTGTCGTCTTCGATCAGGAGTACGCGCATGTCAGGCCCCTCTCTTAACGTTCCGACCGCCCCCCACGGTGTGGGATCGGTTAACCAGTTTCCGGAAGGTAAGCGCAAATAGTTAACAGCAGATTTAACAACCAGCGCCGGCTTCAGCCCTTCCTCATCCCGGATTAAGGGCCGGAAAGGACTCCAAGGCCCCAAAAGTCCTTGATTCGGTTTGTTAAGTTTACCGCCATTTAAATCCTTGGCCCCAAGATAGGGCCTTCGGATGACAGAAAGTCTCCGAAACAAAGGCCCCAGGGCGCAAAAAGCGCCCCAAAACCAGAGAAGTTGATGCGTGCGCTGATCCAGGAAATCGAGGCCATTCCCACCCTGACCCGCTTTGGCCGGGTCGCCCGTCTTGAGGGGCTCGCGGTGGAAGTGACCGGCGCACAGGGGGCCGTGAGCCTGGGCGGACAGTGCCGCATAAGTATCGGAAATAACAAGATAATTCCATGCGAAGTGGTTGGGTTCCGGGACGGCCGCGCCCTGGTCATGCCGCTGGGTTCGCTGGACGGAATCACCCTGGGCGCCCGTGCCGATTTCGAGGATCGCCCCGCTTGCATCTATCCCTCCAAGGCCTGGCTGGGCCGGGTGGTCGACGGCTTCGGCCAGCCGATGGACGGCAAAGGCCCGCTGCCGCTGGGCATGACGGCCTATCCGCTCAAGGCTGCGCCCATCGCCGCCACCCGCCGCGGCCGCGTCGGCAAGAAACTGGATCTGGGTATTCGCGCCCTCAACGCCTTCGCCACCTGCTGCGCCGGCCAGCGCATGGGCATTTTCTCCGGTTCCGGCGTGGGAAAATCCACCTTGTTGTCGATGCTGGCGCGGAATTCCGATGCCGATGCCATCGTGATCGGATTGATCGGCGAACGCGGCCGCGAAGTGAAGGAATTCATCGAGGACGATCTGGGCGAAGAAGGCCTGGCGCGTTCGGTCGTGGTCGCCGCGACGTCCGACGAAGCGCCACTGGTGCGCCGCCAGGCGGCCTATGTCGCCATGACCGTGGCTGAACAGCTGCGCGACCAAGGCTTGAACGTGCTGCTGCTGATGGATTCGGTGACCCGCTTTGCCATGGCCCAGCGCGAAATCGGACTTTCCGCGGGCGAACCGCCGGCCTCCAAGGGTTACACCCCCACCGTGTTCGCCGAGTTGCCGCGTCTTCTGGAACGGGCTGGCCCCGGCATCGAAGGCGGCGGTTCCATCACCGGGCTGTTTACCGTGCTGGTAGAAGGCGACGACCACAATGAACCGGTGGCGGACGCGGTACGCGGCATCCTGGACGGCCATATCGTTTTGGAACGTGCCATTGCGGAACGGGGCCGTTTTCCGGCCATCAACATCCTTAAGAGCGTCAGCCGCGCCATGCCCGGCTGCAACAGCGACGATGAACAAAGGCTGGTTTTGCGGGCTCGCCAGCCCCTGACCATTTACGAAGATATGGCAGAGCTGATCCGGCTGGGCGCCTACAAGGCTGGCACGAATCCTGAAGTGGACAATGCTGTGAGGCTCTACCCGCAGCTTGAGGCCTTCCTGGCCCAGTCCAAAACGGAAGCTGCGTCGTTGAGCGAAGGCTATGACGCGCTGTCCGCCATTATGGGCATCGCAGAAGGGAGTGCGCGATGAACCGGACCGATACGCTGCTGCGCCTCAAGCGCTTCCGCGTCGATGAAATGAAACGCCGCATTGCCGCGATCGACGCCATGAAGGCCGATCTGGAACGCAAGCTGGCCGACCTGGACGACAATGTGGCGCGCGAAAAGCAGCGCGCCGGCGATTCCGATATTGGCCGCCTGGCCTTCCCGTCTTTCCTGCGCTCCATCGAGCAGCGCCGCGAAAACCTGCGCAACACGCTCAAGGAAATCGAGCGCGAATACGCCGCAGCGCAAGCGGACATGGAAAACGCGTTTCAGGATCTCAAGTCGCTGGAAGTGGCGACCGAACAGCAGGCCAAGCGCCTGGCGGAAATGCAGAACCGCCGCGCCCAAGCCCGTCTCGACGAGATGGCGCTGGTGCGCCACCTTCGCAAGCACGCCCTTAGAGCTTAATCAGGGCGCTTAAATCAAAATCGCCAGGAATGCGCTGGCCAAAATCACCACGCCCACGCCACGCATGATCAGCGTGCTCCAGGGCAGCAGCGGTCGGGCCCGGTCTTCCCATTCCATGTTCCGCAGGGCCAACGATTGCTGGCGTTCGAAACGCAAGCTCTGACCGACCTCGGCATAGGCGGAAATCGCAAATCCTTTGCCCCGCGGGGCAGACATTCCAATCGCAGACATTTTCCTAGACCTTCAAAATAGGTCCCTCCGGGGCCAATAACGCAGCTGTGCTTTCGCCCGTTCCCTGCGATGGTGCCGCTCGGCCGCTGTCTGTGACCCAAAAGACGCGAAAGCGGCGGCTTCCCAAGCACATGCCCCGGTTTGGCTGATAGTTGAATGGCTGGGCGGCTGGCCTATGATTCCGCAGGTTGAGTCGCGGGGCGGCTCCTGGGGGCAATCACGGCCATGTCATTTTCGGAAACAATCTCGCCCTTCTTCGGGCGCTGCGCCTTTGTCTATTTCTACATCACCAGCGCCCTGGACATATTGGGCAACTGGCACGCCATCGCCGCCGACCTGGCGACCAAGCATGTCCCGATCCCGCCTTTGGTGCTGCTGGTGGCGTTGGTGTTCATCTTCATGGGCAGCATTTCGCTCTTGTTCGGCTACCACACCCGCTATGGCGCGGTGATGCTGTTCGGCATGACCATCGTCGCCACCTTTGCCCTGCATGATTACTGGCATTATGCCGATCCGCAGGCGCGTGCTCAGCAGCTCTCCATCTTCATCCGCGATTTTGCGATCTGCGGCGGCTTGCTGCTGATGGTGGGAATGGGGCCAGGACCATTTGCTATCGACAATCGCGGCAAGGGCGGCAA
>CANCMM010000341.1:0-3204 GCA_947379335.1 Alphaproteobacteria bacterium
ATGGACGATATCCGCCAAGGCATCGTGCACATCATCGGGCCGGAACAGGGCTGGACCTTGCCGGGCACCACCATCGTCTGCGGCGACAGCCACACCTCGACCCATGGCGCGTTCGGCGCGCTGGCCTTCGGTATCGGCACGTCCGAAGTCGAGCATGTGCTGGCGACCCAGACCCTGCGCGCCCAGCCCTCCAAGAACATGCGCGTGACGGTGAACGGCAAATTGCCCGATGGCGTCACCGCCAAGGACATCGCCCTGGCCGTGATCGCCAAGATCGGTACCGCCGGCGGCACCGGCTATGTCATCGAATATGCCGGCGAGGCGGTTCGCGCCCTGTCGATGGAAGGGCGCATGACCCTGTGCAACCTGACCATCGAAGGCGGCGCCCGCGCCGGCCTGATCGCGGTGGACGACACGACCTTGAATTATGTGAAGGGCAAGCCCCGCGCGCCCAAGGGCGGCACGTGGGAAGGCGCGCAGATGTACTGGAAGACCTTGCATTCCGATCCCGACGCCAGGTTCGACGCCGAAGTGGTGCTGGATGCGCGCGACATCGTGCCGATGGTGACCTGGGGCACTTCGCCCGAACAGGCGTTGCCGATCACCGCCAATGTGCCCGATCCCGCGGCGATGAAGGAAGAAACGCACCGCGCCGCCGCCGAGCGCGCGCTGGCTTACATGGGCCTGACCGCCAACATGCCGATCACCGACATCAAGGTGGACCATGTCTTTATCGGCTCTTGCACCAATGGCCGCATCGAAGATTTGCGCGCTGCCGCCGTCATCGCCAAGGGCAGGAAAGTTGCTGCCGGCGTGAACGCCATCGTGGTGCCGGGTTCGGGCCTGGTGAAGGAACAGGCCGAGGAAGAAGGCCTGGACAAGGTGTTCCTGGAAGCGGGCTTTGAATGGCGCGATCCGGGATGCTCCATGTGCCTGGCGATGAACGCCGACAAGCTGAAGGAAGGCGAACGCTGCGCCTCCACCTCCAACCGCAACTTTGAAGGCCGCCAGGGCCGCGGCGGGCGCACGCATCTGGTGTCACCGGCCATGGCCGCTGCTGCTGCGGTGACCGGGCACCTGACGGACGTGCGGACTCTTTAGAAGAAGCTCACCGGATCCACATCCACCGCGACGCGCACAGCGGCGGGGATTTTGACGCTTGCGAGCCAGGCTTTCAGAAACGCCTGCACATCCACACCCCGTCCCGCTTGCACCAGCAATCGTTCGCGCGTCTGGCCGCGCAGCAGGGCATAGAAGGCCGGCGTCGGACCCCACACTTTCACATCGTGCGCATTGGGTGCGGCCTTACCGAGCTGGCGCGCGATGTCGCGCACGGCGTCGCCGTCATAGCCGCTGATCACCAGCGCGGCGAGGCGGCCGAAGGGCGGAGACGCGCTGGCTTCGCGAAATTGGCGTTCCTGTTCGTAAAAGCCATCGCGGTCGCCGCGCGCCAGGGCCTGCATCACCGCATCTTCCGGGTTGCGGGTCTGCAGCAAGACAAGGCCAGGCTTCTCGGCGCGGCCCGCGCGGCCCGACACCTGATGCAACAGCTGGAACGTGCGCTCGCGGGCGCGCAAGTCGCCATCGCTGCCGCCAAGATCGGCATCCACCACGCCTACCAAAGTCAGTTGCGGGAAGTGATGACCCTTGGCCACGATCTGGGTGCCGATCAGCACATCGATCTCGCCGCGCGCGAACAGGCGCAATGGTCCCTGCATCTCGCCCGGGCCGGTATGCGTCAAGGTGTCGGACGAGGCGATGGCATAGCGCGCCCCCGGGAAGAACGCGGCGAACTCTTCGGCCACCCGTTCCACGCCGGGACCGCAGGCAATCAAAGTGCCGGGCTCGTTGCACTGTGGGCAGACAGACGGCATCGGCAGTTCATAGCCGCATTGATGACAGGCCAGGCGGCGCTTGTATTTGTGCTCGACCAGCCAGGCCGAGCAATGTGGGCAGGTGAACTTGTGGCCGCAGGCTTCGCACAAGGTCAGCGGCGCATAGCCCCGGCGGTTGAGGAACAGCATCGCCTGTTCGCCCGCGGCCAGGGTTTTTTCCAGCGCGGCGCGCAGCGGCGGCGACAGCCATTGTGCTTTCTGCTCAACATCGACCGCATCACGCTCATGACGCAGATCGATCAGCCGCACTTCCGGCATTTCCGCCACGCCATGCCGCGACACAAGTTTCAGATGCGTGTAACGCCCGCTTTGCGCATTGACGAAGCTTTCCAGCGACGGCGTGGCACTGGCCAGCACCACCGGACAATCCTCGATCCGCGCCCGCACTACCGCCATGTCGCGGGCATGATAGATGGCGCCTTCCTGCTGCTTGAAGGCCTGTTCGTGTTCCTCGTCCACGATGACCAGGCCCAGCTCCGGGAAGGGCAGGAACAAAGACGAGCGCGCGCCCACAACCACGCGGGCTTCGCCATTCATCACCGCGCGATAGGTGCGGCGGCGTTCCTTCTGCGACAGATCGCTGTGCCATTCCGCCGGCCGCACCCCAAAGCGCGCCGCGAAGCGTTCCAGGAATTGCACCGTCAGCGCGATCTCCGGCAGCAGGATCAACACCTGCCGGTCCTGCTTCAGCGCTTCCGCCACGGCTTCGAAATAGACTTCGGTCTTGCCCGAACCGGTGACGCCGTCCAGCAGGTGCGCGGAAAACGTTTTGGCCGCAATAGCGGTCGTCAGCACCCTGGCAGCGTCCGCCTGGTCGGTGTTCAATTGCGGCGCGGCGAAGGTTGCGTCCGGCTGCTTGAACGGTGCGAACTCCGGTAACTGCGTGGCAATCAACGCGCCGCCCTGCACCAGCCCGCGCACCACGGCCGCCGAAACATTGGCGTCTTCCGCCAGGCCCGAAATGCTGCGCGCCAGGCCGTCGCTGGCCACCTCCAAGGTGCGCGTCCGCGCCGCCGACATGCGCGGCGGCGTCACACTTCCGCGCACATAGGCTGTGCGGAGCGCTTCGGGCTCGAAGGCGCCGCGGCTTCTCAGCGCCATGGCCAGGATCGCGCCCGGCG
Organism: Alphaproteobacteria bacterium; assembly: GCA_947379335.1. Lineage (GTDB taxonomy): Bacteria > Pseudomonadota > Alphaproteobacteria > Micropepsales > Micropepsaceae > Rhizomicrobium. Next base: position 3,017 of record CANCMM010000341.1, read on the forward strand.
GGTTCAAGGTGTAATCGGCCACCCAATCAATGAAGTCGCACAATTTGCCGGGCAGGGCAGGCGCGCCTTCCAGCGGCTCTGCCACCTTCAGCCGGTTGTCGCCTACCGTGCCTTCGGCGGCGCCCCACACCACGCCCAGCACTTCGCGATTCCCTAGCGGTGCGGCAACCACCGCGCCCCGGGCCGCG
>CANCMM010000342.1:0-3201 GCA_947379335.1 Alphaproteobacteria bacterium
CTGGACCTGAAGGTGGCGGATCCTGGGTATCTGGCCGGCATCGGGCCCAGGCTGACCGCATTTTTCCTGGAGCGGGGGATATTGCTGCGCCCCTTGGGAAATTCCATTTATGTCATGCCGCCTTACGGCATTACGGCGGCGGAACTCGATCTGGTGTATGATGCGATCGCAGAGGCGGGTGCGAAATTTGCGTAACCGTCCGGTGATCCGCACGAACTGACAGGCGTAGAAGCTTCAGGACCAAGCCCATGACCATCAAGCCGCTTTATCTGGTAATGGCCGCCGCCGCGGCGGTGGTGTTCGCACCCCAGCTGGTGTCGCGCACTTATGCGGGTGACCTGAACAAGGAAATTCCCGCCGCCGTCTCCGATCCCGCCAATGCCGGTTTTACGGAAGTGGCGGTGCTGGCCGGGGGCTGCTTCTGGGGCCAGCAGGGCGTGTTCGCGCACGTCAACGGCGTCACCAAGGTCGTGTCGGGCTATGCCGGCGGCGGCAAGCAAACCGCGAACTATGACCAGGTCTCCACCGGCGCCACCGGGCATGCCGAATCGGTCGAGATCACCTTCGATCCCCGCAAGATCACCTTCGGCCAGTTGCTGCGCATCTATTTCTCGGTGGCGCATGATCCCACCGAGCTGAATCGCCAGGGCCCGGACGAGGGCACCCAGTACCGCTCGGAGATTTTCGCCGCCACGCCGGAGCAGGACGCCACCGCCCGTGCCTATATCGCCCAGCTGGATTCGGCCCATGTCTTCGCCGCCCCCATCGCCACCAGGATCGAGCCGCTGAAGGCCTTTTATCCGGCCGAGGACTACCATCAGGACTATCTGTTCGCGAACCCGAACGCGGCTTATATCCGGGTCAACGACCTGCCCAAGATCGCCAACCTCAAGCGCGTCTGGCCCGATTATTACCGGGAAAAGCCGGTTTTGCTGGCCCAGAAGTAGTCATTAAAGCCCCGTCACATTCACCAATTCCGCTTAAGGTCCGGGAAGGGGCGTTCCCTTTGCCGTTCTGATCTGGTAGTTCGTCCCCCGGCTTGGGCTCCCATGCCGCCAACCGGCGGATTTTGCGGGCAAAACCGAAGAAATTAAAGCGAAACCAAACCATGAAAACTGAACGTCTGATTGTGGGCGGTGTCGCGCTGCTGGTCGGCCTTTTGCTGGGCTGGATGGTGCGCGGTGTGTCCACCTACAATGTCCATTCCGCCGCGGTCGCCATTTATGACGACTGGCGAGTGGCTTGCCCCGCCGCCGAGGCCAAGGAAGGCGCCTGCGAACTCAGCACCGACATCATGGACCGCACGCAGCCCCAGCCCACCCCGATCGCCCGCGCCACAATCACCACCGACAAGGATGGCAAGAAGATCATGGGCTTCATCCTGCCTTATGGCGTGGCGCTGGAAGCCGGCATGGGCATGCGCATCGGCAAGGATCCGGTGAAGGTCATTCAGTACCGCACCTGCAACACCGTGGGCTGCATCGCCCAGACCCCGTTCGACGACGCCCTGGCTTCCAGCCTGAAGGGCGCCGATGACGTGGCGGTGATGTTCGCCGGTCTGGACGGCAAGCCGGTGACCTACCCGCTTTCGTTCAAGGGCTATTCCAAGTCCTTCAGTTCATGGAAGGGCGATGAAGCCCGCCGCAAGAGCTGGTTCTGGAGGCTCTTCTCATGATGAAGACCGTCCTTGCGGGCGCCTTCATGGGCCTGATGACCTGCGCCGCCCTGGCGCAGGCGCCGGCCGCCGCGCCGGCTGCGCCTGCGGCCCCGGCCAAGCCCGAAGTGAAGACGGTTCAGGACTGGGCCGTGCGCTGTTTTCCGATCGCCAGCCCCAGCCCCTGCGACATGTTCCAGCAACTGGACAATCAGCGTACCGGCCAGCGTGTCGTCTCCTTCTCCATCGCCTTCTATCCCGCCCTCAATCGCCATGCCCTGGTGATCGCGGTGCCGCTGGAAGTGTCGATCCCCGTGGGGCTGAAGCTGCAGACCTCTACCTACACCTCGCCCATGCTCAAGTATCGCCGCTGCGACCGCAACGGCTGCTATGTCGAGATGGCCGTGGAAAATGGCGTGATCGACGCGCTGGCCCGCTCCAGCGGTGACGGCGGCAAGATCGCCATCGCGGCTGACGGCGGCAAGGTCTACAATCTGGCCTTCTCGCTCAAGGGCTTTGCCGCGGCCCATGATGACATGGTGAGCCAGGCGCGCGCCAAGGCCAAGACGCCGGCCGCGCCCGCACCCACCGCCAATCCCTGATTGAGGTCACGATGAAGACGCATATCCTGATGGGCGCTGTTGCCGGCCTGATGCTCGCCTGTGGCGTGGCCCAGGCCCAGACCCAAGACGCAGCCGCCGCCAAGCCCGAGCTCAATCGGGTGGATGACTGGCTGGTACGCTGCTTCCCGGTGGCCAGCCCCAGCCCGTGCGACATGCTCCAGGAACTGGACGACCAGCGCACCCGCCAGCGGGTGGTGGCGCTGTCCATCGCCTTTTATCCCAGCCTCAATCGCCATGCCCTGCAGGTCACCGTGCCGCTGGAAATCTCCATTCCCAAGGGCCTGAAGATCCAGACCGACACCTACACCTCGCCGGTGCTCAAGTATCGCCGCTGCGACCGCAACGGCTGCTATGTCGAGCTGGCGGTGGACAATGGCATGATCGAGGCGCTGGCCGGTTCCAGCGGCGGCGCCAAGGTCATTATCGCGGCCGACAACGGCAAGACCTATCCGCTGGCCTTTTCGCTGAAGGGTTTTTCGGCCGCCCATGACGACATGGTGGCCAAGGCGAAGGCCAAGGCCAAGCCGGTCAGCCAGCCGGACGCCGCGGCGCCTGCCGCTCCGGCCGCCACGCCGTAAACAAATTATCGGAATGGAAAAAGGCCGGTCGTTAGACCGGCCTTTTTTATGCCTTGGCTTTGAAGCTCATGGCCACGCCGTTCATGCAATAGCGCAACCCCGTCGGCTTGGGGCCATCTTCGAAGACATGGCCCAGATGGCCGCCGCAGCGGCGGCACAGGACTTCGTTGCGCTCCATTCCCAGCGTGCGGTCGGAGGCGGTGACGACGGCATTGGGCAGCGGCTTCCAGAAGCTGGGCCAGCCGGTGCCGCTGTCGAACTTGGTGTCCGAGGAATACAGATCCAGAGCGCAGCCGGCGCAGGCGAACACGCCCTTGCGATGCTCATTGTTCAAGGGCGAGGTGAA
>CANCMM010000343.1:0-3194 GCA_947379335.1 Alphaproteobacteria bacterium
CGGCCGCTTGGCTCCATCAATTCCCGCGATACGCGATGGTGAAAATCGGAGTGGTTTCTGTCGCCTGCGCGCCTCGCACGGCTCAAGTCGCGCGGCCACTACGCTGTCGCTAAGCCGCCGCGGCGCGTGCGGACTCTTGGCTCCACCAATTCCCGCGAGCTTATGATGGTGAAATTTGAGATCCGCCGGCTGGGCGGGAATTGGTGGAGCCAAGCGGGATCGAACCGCTGACCTCCTGCATGCCATGCAGGCGCTCTCCCAGCTGAGCTATGGCCCCGTACCAATGCGAACCGGTCTGGTTGTCCGGCTCGGGCTTTTAAAGCTTAGGCTTCGTCCTTGGCAATGCCCGGGTCGATGATGCCGCTGACATCGTCTTCTTCGTCTTCGACTTCGCCCAGAAGATCATTCTCTTCTTCGTCCTCGTCGTCCTCGACTTCGATGTCCTCGATGGCGACTTCTTCGTCGGCATCGACAACAGACATGCCCGATTCCGCTTCGGCTTCTTCTTCTTCGGCGTCTTCGTCCTCGTCCTCGCCGGTCGCCGCGATCTTCAGCGGCGCCTCGACCACAGCCTCGGCTTCTTCTTCCTCTTCGTCGGACTCGGCGGCTTCGTCTTCGTCCTCGTCTTCATCCTCTTCGTCGTCCGACTCGGCAGCAGGGACAGGCCCGGCGGCTGCCGGCTCTACGGCGCGGCTGCGGCGCTGCTTGAACAGCGCTTCGGGCTCATAGCTGAAACCGCACTTGGGGCACTCAATCGGCCGCTTGGTGAGGTCGTAAAACCTCGCCGCACAGCTGGGGCACGCCCGTTTGGTTCCAAGATCTGCCTTGACCAAGATGATCTTCCCGTGAAGAAGGGGTTGTTGGAGGGGCGCGTTTGCCACGGTTGGCCCCGGCTGTAAAGGTCATTTGAAGCCCCTGATGCATAACGCCAATTCCGCCCCGCTCGCCGCCCGCCGCGCCGGCCCCCTCTCGGGGACAGCCCAGGTGCCGGGGGACAAATCCATTTCCCAGCGGGCGCTTATCCTGGGCGCCTTGGCCGAGGGCGAAACCCGCATTTCCGGGCTTTTGGAGTCCGGCGACGTCCATTCCACCGCCGGCGCCCTGCGCGGCTTCGGCGCCGAGTTGACCGCCGAGGGTCCGGGCCGCTGGCTGGTCAAGGGGACCGGGGTGGGGAACTGGAAGACCCCCGGCGCAGACCTGGACTTCGGCAATTCGGGCACCGGCTCGCGCCTGGTGATGGGGGCCATGGCCACCACACCGATCACCGCCACCTTCACCGGCGACGCATCTTTGCGCTCGCGCCCCATGGCGCGGGTGGTGGCACCGCTGGAGGCGTTCGGCGTCACCTATGAGGGCCAAGGTCCCAAGATGCTGATGCCGCTGACCCTGCATGGCGCCAGGGATGCCAGGGCGGTCGCTGTAGAAGTCGCCACCGCCTCGGCCCAGGTGAAGTCGGCGCTGCTGCTGGCGGCGCTGAACGCCAAAGGCGTCAGCCACATCTCGCAAGCATGGCTGACCCGCGATCACAGCGAGAAGATGCTTAAGGCCTTCGGCGCCCGCATCCATGTCACGCCCTGTCATGACGGCGGCGAAACCATCGCAATCGAAGGCCCCGCGCACCTGAAAGGCTGTGCCGTGGAGGTGCCGCGCGATCCCTCTTCGGCGGCCTTTCTCATCGTGGCGGCGCTGATCGTGCCGGGCTCTCAGATCGAACTGCCTGCCATTCTGCTCAATCCCCGCCGCACCGGGCTTTTGGAGACGCTGCGCGAAATGGGCGCGCATATCGAGGTGAAGAATATCCGCTCCAGCGGCGGCGAGGAGATCGGCGATCTTGTGGTGCATCATTCCACCTTGCGTGGCGTGACGGTGCCGGGCTGGCGCGCGCCCTCCATGATCGACGAATATCCCATCCTGTCGGTGGCGGCGGCCTTCGCCCAGGGCAGGACGGTGATGCATGGGCTGGAGGAATTGCGCGTCAAAGAAAGCGATCGGCTGGCGGCAATTGTAGCGGGGCTGACGGCCAATGGCGTTGCCACCGAGGTCGCTGGCGACGATCTGACGGTGATCGGCATGGATGACGTGCCGGGTGGTGGCACGGTCACCACTCACATGGATCATCGCATCGCCATGAGCTTTTTGACGATGGGATTAGCGAGCGCGAAACCGGTGACGGTGGATGACGTCACCATGATCGCCACCTCCTTCCCCGAATACCAGGATTTGATGTCCGGCCTTGGCGCGGTTATGGAAGCGCCATGAGTATTGTCATCGCTGTCGACGGCACTGCTGCAAGCGGGAAGGGCACCCTGGCCAAGAAGCTGGCGGCCCATTTTGGTTTTGCCCACCTGGACTCCGGCGCGCTGTACCGGCTGACAGCGCTCAGCGTGCTGGAGAAGAATGGCGATCCCTCCAGTGAGAACGATGCCCTCAAGGGCGCCCAGACCATCGACTTCAACCGCGCCGGCGATCCGGCCATCCGCACCGATATCGTCGGCAAGGCTGCATCCCAGGTCGCCGCCATCCCGGCGGTACGCGACGCCCTGCTGGAGTTCCAGCAGAACTTCCTGGCCCATCCCCCCGGCGGCAGCCCGGGCGCGGTGATGGACGGGCGTGACATCGGCACCGTCATCTGCCCCACCGCCACCGCCAAGCTCTATGTCGACGCCAAGCTGGAAATCCGGGCGCGCCGCCGCTGGGCGGAACTCAAGGCCATGGGAATTCGCCGGGCCGAACAGGATGTTGTGGCCGAACTGGGGTCCCGGGACGCGGCCGACATCTCCCGCCCGGTTTCCCCCCTGAAACAGGCCACGGACGCCGACTTGCTGGATACCTCCGATTTGGCTATAGACGCCGCGTTCGCGGCCGCTCTCGCCCTGGTTTCTCCCAAGGTGGAAGGCGCGCTCAAGGATCGCCACAGGGGCTAAGGAGGCCCGGCGACTTTCGGGGCACACCGCTTACTTCCAACATCCAAAGCCCCTTTGGGGACATCCGCCGGCAATTCCGCCGCCGGAACGCACATGACTACAGGAAAATACCCGCATGGCTCGCGCCGCAACCATCGTCCGTGACAACAATTCGCTTTCCTCCCCCAGCCGCGATGATTTCGCCGCGATGCTGGAGCAGAGCTTCGAGACCCAGAGCCCCCAGGAAGGCTCGGTCATCAAGGGCACCATCGTTGCCATCGAAAACGACTT
>CANCMM010000344.1:0-3177 GCA_947379335.1 Alphaproteobacteria bacterium
TGTCTATCGCCGATGACGAAGACGCGGTGTTTGCCATCAACAGCTTCTCCAAGCCCTGGGCAATGACGGGCTGGCGCATCGGCTGGCTGGTGCATCCCAAAAGCGTGGAGCCCGCCGCCGCCGCCATGGCCCAGTGCAACAACACCGGCGCCACACACTTCGTGCAATATGGCGCGCTGGCCGCGCTGTCGCCCGAAGGCGATGCCTTTCGCGGCACCCTGCTGGAGCGCTGCCGCGCCGGGCGCGACGTGGTGGAGCAATGGATCGGCCGCCAGAACCGGGTGCGCTGGTTCAAGCCGGACGGTGCCTTTTACGGCTTCCTGCATGTCGATGGGCTGAAAGACAGTTTGGGCTTCTGCCAGGACATGGTGCGCAACGACAAGGTTGGTGTGTCGCCCGGCTGGGCCTTCAGCCTGGGCGATGCGCGCGATGACTCCTATGTGCGCATTTGCTTTGCACAGGACACCGCGAAATTGTCTGATGCGCTGACGCGCCTCGAAGGCGCCATTCGCAAGCTCTAGACCGCTTCCACCATCGCCACACCAGGAAGTGCTGCAATCCGCGAACGCAAGGTGGCGGTTACGGCAATGCGCTTCTTGAGCTCGATCTCCACTTCCTCGCCATTGCCGCCTGGCACCACAATATTCACCAGCCCCTTGCCGGCTTGACCCAATTCCGCCGCCAGCGCACCCAGCGATGAGGCATCCGACAGGCGCACCACCATGCCCTCGCCCGCCTGGGCGGCGGCGGCATCCAGGTCGATGATCGAGGCGGCGCGCAGCTTCAAATCATCGCCGTCCCATTCCGCTGAGGCCGTGATCAGCAGCGACTTGCCCGCTTCCAGCAGCGGCCGGCTGGCTGCCAGCACTTCGGGGAACAGCATGATCTCGAACATGCCGGTGGGATCGGAGAAGGATACGAAGGCATAACTCTGGTCGTTGCGGCCGCGCCGCTCGGATTTCTTGATCAATGTGCCGGCAATCTTGGCCTTGAAGCCGGCGCGGCGGCGGTCTTCCAGCAGCGCCGCATAGGTCGAGGCGCCCAGCCGCTTCAAAGCCGGGCCATAGGCATCCAGCGGATGGCCCGAAAGATAAAAGCCCATGGCGGAGAATTCCTCGCCCAGCCGCTCATGTACCGGCCAGTCGGGCATCGCCTGCAGCCGCAGGTCTTCGGACGGACCATCGCCGCCGAACATCGAGACCTGGCCGCTTTCGCGCTCGCGCTGTGCGGCCTGCGCCCCGCCCAGCACCCGGTCGGAATTTTCCACCACCTGGCGGCGGTTGGGATTGAGGCTGTCGAATGCCCCGGCCCGCGCCAGATTTTCGAAGGCGCGCTTGTTGACCTGCCGCGGGTCGACGCGGCGGGCAAAATCCGACAGCGACTTGAACTTGCCGCCGGAAATGCGGGCCTCGACCACATGGTCCATCGCCTGCTTGCCCACGCCCTTCACCGCAGCAAGCGCATAGAACACCGTATTGGCCGCCGCATCGCAAGTGAACACCGCTTCGCTGCGGTTGATGTCGGGCGGCGCGATGGTCACGCCCAGCCGCTGCGCTTCCTGGCGGAAGATGTTCAGCCGGTCGGTGTTGCCGATATCCAGGGTCATGGACGCGGCCAGGAATTCGACCGGATAGTTCGCCTTCAGAAAGGCGGTCTGGTAGGCGACCTGGGCATAAGCCGCGGCATGGCCCTTGTTGAAGCCGTAGCCGGCGAACTTTTCGGCCTGTTCAAAAATAGTCTCGGCGACGTTCCGGGTGATGCCGCGTTCGGCCGCGCCTTTCATGAATTTTTCCCGCTGGGGGATCATCTCGGCGGGAATCTTCTTGCCCATGGCGCGGCGCAGGATGTCGGCCTCGCCCATGGTGTAGCCGGCCAGCTCGCGGGCGATGCGCATGACATCGTCCTGATAGGTCATCACGCCATAGGTTTCGCTCAGGATCGGTTCCAGGGTGGGATGGAGATACTCCACCAGCTCCTTGCCGTTCTTGCGCGCGATATAGGTCGGGATGGAGTCCATCGGGCCCGGGCGGTACAGCGCCACCAGCGCCACCAGGTCGTTGATGTGGTTCGGCTTCATCTTGCGCAGCAGGTCGCGCATGCCGGTGCCTTCCATCTGGAACACGCCGACGCTGTCACCGTGGCTGAGCATCTCGAAAGTGCCGGTATCGTCGAAATCGATGGTCTGGGTGTGAAGCGCGACGCCGCGCTTTTTCAGAAGTTCCTCGGCCTTGGCGATGACAGTCAGGGTCTTGAGGCCCAGAAAGTCGAACTTCACCAGCCCGGCTTTTTCCGCATCCTCATAGTCGAACTGGGTCACCGGCATGTCGGAGCGCGGATCGCGGTACAGCGGCAATATCTCGTCCAGCGGCCGGTCGCCGATCACCACGCCGGCGGGATGGGTGGAGGCGTGGCGGTACAGACCTTCGATCTTCTCGGTGATTTCGAACAGGCGCTGGGCGATGGGCTCCTGTTCGGCGATCTGCTGCAGGCGGGGCTCGCTTTCCACCGCTTCCTTGAGCGAAATGGATTTGCCGGGCGGATTGGGGATCAGCTTGGCGATGCGGTCCACCAGACCCAGCGGCATCTGCAAGACGCGGCCGGCATCGCGCACCGCGGCGCGTGCCTGCAAGCTTCCCAGCGCCATGATCTGCGCCACCCGGTCATGGCCATACTTGCCGCGCACATAGCGCACGACTTCGTCGCGCCGCTCCTGGCAGAAATCGATATCGAAGTCGGGCATGGACAGGCGTTCGGGATTGAGGAAACGCTCGAAGAACAAGCCGAACTGCAGCGGGTCCAGATTGGTGATGTAAAGCGCCCAGGCGACCAGCGACGAGGCGCCCGAACCACGCACGCCGACGGGAATGCCCTGATCACGCGTCCATTTCATAAAGTCGGACACGATCAGAAAGTAGCCGGGAAAGCCCATGCGGTTGATGATGCCCAGCTCATAGGCCAGGCGCTCTTCGTAAACTTCGCGCGTGCCGGTCATGGCATGGCCGGTGAGACGCCGCGCCAGCCCCTCCTCCGCCTGCACTTTCAGTTCCTCGACGGGATCGCGGCCCGATTCCGGGACGAACACCGGCAGCAGCGGTTTGCTTTTCTTCAGGCGGAAGGAACAACGCTTGGCGATCTCGATGGTGTTTTCGATCGCTTCCGGCAGATCGGCGAATTTCG
>CANCMM010000345.1:0-3173 GCA_947379335.1 Alphaproteobacteria bacterium
CGCGAGCCCAGCGTATAGCGCCGCAGCGCCGCCAGCGCTTCATCGGTGAGCAGATTGTCGATCACCACGATCCTGGGATCGCTGTCTGCCCAGGTCTTGGCAACGGGGGCCGTGTTCAGCGGATTGACGGCGCGGCCCGCCAGCCGCTCACCGCCGGCGATGCGCGCGGTTTCGCCATGCGCCGCGCGCCATTCGGCTTGTTCCTGATCATGCCTTTTCTCATGCGCCAGCTTGGCGCCGTCCGGCTTTTCGCCGCCAAAGGCCTGCTGCGCGGCGGCGCGGAAAGACGCGAAGCTTTCCTCCAGCCGGTTCATTTCGCTCAGCACCTTGCCGCGATTGGCCAAGGCTGCGGCATGGCCATGCTGCAGCGCCAGCGCGCGGTCCAAAGTCTCCAACGCTTCCGCGAACCGCGTTAGTTCACGCAAGGCGAACCCGCGATTGCTCAGCGCTGCCACCAAGTTGGGTTGCAGCTTCAATGCCCGATCCAGGCTTTCCAGCGCGGCCTGCGCGCGGCCCATTTCCGACAAGGCCGCACCGCGCACCGTCCAGGTTTCCGCCAGGTCCGGCCGCGCCGCCAGCACGGCGTCATAGTCCGCCAGCGCCGCGTCGAAGCGCTTGGTCTCCCGCAGCATGTTGCCGCGATTGTGCAGCGCCTCGATATTACCGGGCGCCAGCGCCAGGGCGCGGCCATAACTGTCCGCAGCTTCCTCGCGCCGGCCCGAGGCAGACTGGACATGGCCCAGGTTGATCCAGGCATCGGGCACCGCGGGATTCTGCTTCAACGCGGCGGTGATCAGTTCGATGGCGGCGTCATGGCGGCCCTGCTGGAAGCGGATCACCCCCAGCATGTGGCGTGGCGCGAAGGCGGAAGGCTCCAGCAGCAGCACCTGCTGGTACAGCCGTTCGGCGCCCGCCACATCGCCGCGCTGGTGGGCGGCAATGGCCTGATCGAACAGGTCCTGCAATCGGTCGCGCGAAACGCTCATGGCGGGATTTCATACAGGAAAAACAGGGCTGAAGCCTATTTTTCCGTCATCTTCAATTCGGTGCCGGTTTCGCCCTTTTTCAGGCGCCCGACATGCAGCTTCACCAGATAGTCGTCGGACCCCGAAGCGTCCAGGTCGCCGAACAGCGCCCCATCGCCGGCCGTCATGCTGTCATAGGCCTGCAGATAGCGTTGCAGGAACGCCTGTTCCCAGAGGGGCTCATGCAGCGGCTCCCAGAGGTCCAGCGCCGTGGTCTTGCCCTTGACGATGGCCGAGATGATGGGACGGAAGGCAATATCGCTGCAGCCGGCGCGGGTGACGCCGCTGACGCACAGCCGGGTGCCGAAATACTTGTTGATGCCCTCCAGCCGCGCGGCGGTGTTCACCGCGTCCCCGGACGCCGTATAGGTGAAGCGGGCATGGCTGCCGAAATTGCCCACCACCGCCACGCCGGTATGCACGCCGATGCGGGTGATGCCCAAGGGCACGCCCTCGGCATGCTGCTTCTTGCGGTATTCCTCGCTGAACGTATCCATGTCCAGCATGCAGCGCACCGCCTTGGACTGGTGATCGGCAAGATCCAGCGGCGCGTTGAAAATGGCGAACACCGCATCGCCGATGAACTTGTCCACCATGCCGCCATGCTTCATCACCAGGTTGGTCATGCCGTCCAGGTAGTTGTTCAGCACATGGGCCAGCTGGATGGCATCGATCTGCTCGGACATGGTGGTGAAGTCGGCGATGTCCGAAAACAGGAAGGTCATTTCCCGGCGCTCGCCTTCCAGGTTCATGCTGGAGGGATCGGCCACCATGCGGTCCACGATGGCGGGCGAGACGTAGCGGGAGAAAGCACCCTGGATGAAAGCCTTCTGCTTGCGCGCCTCGCGCCCGCTCAAGGCTTCCATGCTGAAGAAGGACATAACGAGTGCCAAGGACGGCGCCATCAGGCTGAGGATCACATTGGCATAATGATAAAGCGCCACGCCGCCCGATGCGAACACCGGCAGCAGCAGCAGCACGCCGATCGCCCGTATCCATAGCGAGGCGTTGACCACCGCCAAACTGGCGCCCAGCAAAGCCAGCGCCAGGGTGACGGCGAAATTCAGCTGCCAGCCGGCGATGGGAGACTGCTTGTGATGGATCAGCTGCGACAGGGCATGGGCCTGGATCACGATCCCGGGCAACTGACCTTCCTCGCCGGCATAAAGCACCGAGAAGGGCGTGCGGTGGCGATCCACCAGGGTCACGTCGGACCCGATCAGCACGATCTTGTCCTTGAACCAGGCATCGAACACCGCCGACAGCGCTGGATTTGCAACCATCGCGGCGGAATATTGCACAAAGGGCTTGGGCCGGGAGTCCAGTTCGGTGGGCGCGGGACGACCGCGCCATACGATGGGCACGCTTTTGTCCGGCGTCTCGACGCCGACCCTGGCCGCCACGGCGCGCGCGACGCCGGGAATGTAATGACCGCCCACCTTGGCGCCGGGAAAGACGTCGCGGGCGGTATCGAACTGGTCGGTGGGCAGGTTTGCCAGCGCCCTCAGGTGCGGCGGCACCATGGCGTCCTCGAACGCTTTCTGCTCCGGCGTGACGATGTCGTGACTGGCGATATAGCTGATGACCAGCGGCACTTTGGTATCGCGCAAGGTGGCGGCCAGGGCCTTGTCCTTGGCGTCTTCCGTCGGCTGGTCGAGCAGAAAGTCGGACTCGATGGCGGCAGGATGATGGGCGGCGATCTGCCGGATCAGGGTGGAGAGGAAGGCGCGATCCACCGGCGAGCGATAGGGAAATTGCGTCAGGGTCGCCTCGTCCACCGCCACGATGACGATCTTGGGATCCTGTTCCTCGCGCGGTGCGAAGACCGAGGCGATCTCCCAGTCCTGCACGAACTGGTCCAGGCGCGTCAGGACCGAGAAATTGTCCACCAGGAACAGCGAGAATATCGCGCTGACCAGCGAAACGGCCACCAGGATGGATGCCGACTGCAGGGCCTTGCGCCGCTCCGCGCCGAGGCCTGCGAGGAATGCCTTCACGGCGTGGCGGTCTTCAGCAGCGCCTGGGCCTGCTGTTCGCAGCGGCGCGCGGCCATCCAGCCGGCGCGCATCTCGGCATTGGTCAGGGTGGCGGGCACCTGGACCATCGTCACCGCCGATTCATTGCCGTTGAAGGTCACCACATAGGTCT
>CANCMM010000346.1:0-3158 GCA_947379335.1 Alphaproteobacteria bacterium
GCGCAATATCTCGCGCTCAAAGCGGCGCATGCGGACTATCTGCTGTTTTACCGCATGGGCGATTTCTACGAGCTTTTCTTCGCGGATGCAGCAAAGGCGGCCGAGGCGCTGGACATCGCCCTGACCAAGCGCGGCAAGCATCTGGGCGAGGACATCCCCATGTGCGGTGTGCCGGTGCATGCCGCCGAGTCCTATCTGGAAAAGCTGATCCGCAAGGGCCACCGGGTGGCGGTGTGCGAACAGGTCGAAGACGCAGGTGAGGCCAAGAAGCGCGGTGCCAAGTCGGTGGTGCGGCGCGAGGTGGTGCGGCTGGTCACGCCGGGTACCCTGACCGAAGACGCGCTGCTGGAAGCGCGGGCGTCCAACCTGCTGACGGCGCTGGGGCGTTCGGCTGCGGACTTCGCGCTGGCCAGCGTCGACATGTCCACCGGCGAGTTTTCCGTGGCGGCTGTGGGACAGAGCGAGATCGCCACCGAACTGGCGCGGCTGTCGCCGAAAGAATTGCTGCTGCCCGATGCGCTGCTGGCGCAGGAAGAATTCGCCGCGCTGTTCAAGGCGCAGGGACTTGCGCTGTCGCCGCTGCCGGGCAGCCGGTTTGATTCCGCCAATGGCGAGCGCGCCTTGAAGGCCCATTACAACATGGTGTCGCTGGATGGGCTGGGCGCATTCTCCCGCGCCGAACTGTCGGCCGCCGGCGCGCTGATCGCCTATCTGGAACTGACCCAGAAGGGCGCCAAGGTGGCGCTGCAACGGATCGTGCGTGTCAGCCCGTCGCATTTCATGGGCATCGATGCCGCGACCCGCCGCAATCTGGAACTGACGCAGACCCTGGCTGGACAGCGCAGCGGCTCGCTGCTGGCTGGGATCGACCGTACCGTGACCGCCTGCGGCGCGCGCATGCTGGCGGGGCGGTTGGCGGCGCCGCTGACCGACGTGAAGCAGATCGGCGCACGCCATGACGCGGTAGAAAGTTTTGCGAAGGATTCCGAATTGCGGCGTCATGCGCGCGAAGCCCTGCGCGCCGCGCCCGATATCGCGCGGGCGCTGGGACGGCTTTCAGTGGCGCGCGGCGGGCCGCGCGATCTGGCCAATCTGCGCGATGGGGGGAAGGCGGCGCGCGGGCTTCGCGATGGCCTGCGCAAGCAATCGCTGGCGGGCGAAGCGCTCAGCGCCATCGACACTTTGACCCAGAATATCGCCGCGACTTCGCGTCTCTCCGACCGGCTGGAATTCCTGCTGGTGGAAGAACCGCCCTATCTGTCGCGCGATGGCGGCTTCATCAGGACCGGCGCCCATGCGCCGCTGGATGAGCTGCGCGCCTTGCGGGATGAATCCCGCCGCGTCATTGCCGGCCTGGAAAGCACCTATCGCCAGTCCAGCGGCGTTTCGCAGCTGAAGATCAAACATAACGGCGTGTTGGGCTATTTCATCGAAGTCAGCCAGCAACATGCCGACAAGCTGCTGGCCGACAAGGACGCCTTCCGTCATCGCCAGACCATGGCGGGCGCCGTGCGCTTTTCCACCGATGAACTGGCCTCGCTGGCGTCGCGCATTTCCGAGGCCGCCGAAAGCGCGCTGGCGCTGGAATCCACGCTGTTTGACGAGATGTCGATGCTGGCCATCGAACATGGCGAAGCGCTCAGCGCCATCGCCGACGCATTGGGCACGCTGGATGTTGCCGCAAGCCTGGGCGAGCTCGCCATCGCGGCGCGCTATGTGCGGCCGAAAATCGATAACGGGCTTTCCTTTAACATCACCCGCGGCCGTCATCCGGTGGTGGAAGCGGCGCTGCAAGCGGCAAATGCCGGGACGTTTGTGCCCAATGACTGCGACTTGTCGCCCAGCGCCAAAGGCCGGCTGTGGTTGGTCACCGGTCCCAACATGGCGGGTAAATCCACTTTCCTGCGCCAGAACGCGCTGATCGCCATCCTGGCCCAGACCGGAAGCTTCGTGCCGGCGGAAGCGGCGCATATCGGCATCGTGGATCGCCTCTTCTCCCGCGTTGGCGCCGGTGATGATCTGGCGGCGGGCCGCAGCACCTTCATGGTCGAGATGGTGGAGACCGCCGCGATCCTCAATCAGGCCACGCCCAAGAGCCTTGTCATCCTGGACGAGATCGGGCGCGGCACCGCGACGTATGACGGTTTGGCGATTGCCTGGGCCGCGGCCGAGCATCTGCACGAGACCAATAAAAGTCGCGCACTGTTCGCCACGCATTATCATGAGATGGTGGCGCTGGCCGAGCGGCTGAAGTCCATGGCCTGCTACACCATGAAGGTGCGCGAATGGAACGACAGTATCGTGTTCCTGCATGAAGTGATCTCGGGCACCGCTGACCGCTCCTATGGCATTCATGTGGCCAAGCTGGCGGGCCTGCCTGCCGCCGTGGTTGCCAGAGCCGAGGAAGTGCTGCGTGCCCTGGAAGAAGGCCGCGAAGGCCACAAGCCGCTGGCCAAGATTGACGACCTGCCGCTGTTCGGCGCCTCGGCGCCGGTGCCCAAGGGCAGCGCGGTGGAAGACGCCTTGAAGACCATCGAGCCGGATGCCCTGTCGCCCAAACAGGCGCTGGAAATCCTTTATGACCTCAAGCGCAAGCTGCAGTAGGATCGGGCCATGAGCGCCTCCCGCAGCCCCCGCAAGTTCCTGGTGGTGATCGACAAGTCGCCCGAATGCGCCGTGGCGTTGCGCTTTGCCACCCGCCGCGCCCAGCACACCAATGGCCGCGTCACCCTGATGTGCGCCGCCACTCCGCCCGACTTCCAGCAATGGCGCGGCGTGGAAGAGATCATGCGCGACGAGGCCCATGCTGAGGCCGAAGCCATGCTGCATGAAGCGGCCAAGGTGGTGAACGACCTGTCGGGCATCCTGCCCGAGCTGGTGATCCCCTATGGCCTGACCACCGAGTGCCTGACTGTGCTGCTGAAAGAGGACAAGGACATCTCCATCCTGGTGCTGGCCTCGGGCACGGCCAAGGAAGGCCCCGGCCCCCTGGTTTCCATGTTCGGAACCGCGGTCCAGACCATCCCCGTGACAATCGTGCCGGGCAATTTCACCCCCGACCAGATCGACGCCCTGGCCTAAGCGGGTCTTTTGCCCGCTGGGTTCGTCGCGCGTCGCTCATGGGCTTTTCGCCCACATCGCTCCTTGCTCCTGCCCAT
>CANCMM010000347.1:0-3155 GCA_947379335.1 Alphaproteobacteria bacterium
GCGGCGGTCGGCGGCGCTGGCAGCGCGCGCCGCCTCGGCGGCGTCGGCCAGGTCACGGTTCTTGCCCCAGAAATCCAGGTCATAGCTGGCGGCCAGCCCGGCGCTGTAATCGGTCTCACGCGCCGATACCCCGCCGGTCTGCCCATAAAGACTGTTCACATTGGCGTTCAATCCCAGGGTCGGCAGCAAGGCCGCGCCGGCCTGGCGCGCCCTGGCGTCGGCCTGGCGCAGCCGCGCCTCGGCCTGGGCAAGATCCAGGTTGGCGGCCTGCGCCTTTTCGATCAGGCCAGTCAGTTGCGGATCGCCATATTCCGCCCACCAGTTGGCCGATGGCCAGATGGGTGCGTTCTTCGCCGCCGGTTGCTCGAAGGCGGCGGGAACATCGCCGGGCGGCAAGCCGGGCGGCGGGGTCCGGGCGCAGCTCGCCAGCACGGCTGTGGTGGTGACAAGAAGAAGTCTGCGGATCATGCCGCCTTCTCCCCTGCTTTCGGTCCGCCGAAGCGTTCCGCCAGCGCCGGCAGCACCACCAGGTTGAGCAAGGTGGAGCTGAGCAGCCCGCCCAAGACCGTCACCGCCATGGGGCCTTCGATCTCCTGGCCGGGCTGGTGCAGGCCGATCGCCAGCGGCATCAGGCCCAGCGCCGTCACCGCCGCGGTCATCAGGATCGGCACCAGCCGCTCCTGCGCGCCGCGCAGCACGGTATCGGCATTCCAGGGTGCGCTTTCCACCTCCACCAGATGCTCGTAATGGGCCAGCAGCAGAATGGCGTTGCGGGCGCTGACGCCGAACACCGTCACCAGACCGACCATGGCGCCCACCGACAGGCCGGAGCCCATCAGGGCGATGGCCGCGACGCTGCCGATCAGGCTGAACGGCAGGTTGACCAGCACCAGCCAGGTGTTGGCGCGCCAGTGAAAACAAATGAACAGGATCATGCCGATCAGCACCAGCGCGAAGGCGGTATAGAGCAGCAGCTGATTGCGGCTGGCGGTCTGGGCCGCCGCGGCGCCGCTGAACTCGGCATAGACGCCGGGCGGAAGCTTGAGCGCAGCGACTTTTGCCTTGGCATCGTCGACGGTGGCTTGCAATCCGCGCCCCACCACGTTGAAGGTGACCGAGACAAAGCGCTGGCCTCCATCATGCGCGACGGTGTAGCGCGTCTGGGTGGGCACGATGCGCGCCACCTGCGACAGCGGCACCGGGCCGAACGGGCTGGCGATCATCAGCGAGGACAGCAACTCAGGCCGGTTGCGAAGGTTTTCGGACAAAAGGAGCGTGACATTGACGGCGCGAATGCCAGCATAGGTCTGGCCCACTATGGTGCCGGCATAGTTGGTTTGCACCGCATCCAGCACGTCCTGCACTTTCAACCCGCTGGCGACCAGCGCGGCGGAATCCAGGTGCAGGGCAAAGGTCGGGGTGCCGCTCTCGGCCTTGAACTGCAGGTCGGCGATGCCTGGCGTGCCCGACAGGACACCGGTGACGCGGTGCGCCACACCATCCAGTGCATCCAGCTGGCCGCCGAAAATCTTGACAGCAATATCGGCGGTCTCGCCGGTCAGGCTTTCGCTGATGCGGTCGCCCAGGAAGGTGACGACTTCGCTCTGCAGGCCGGGATAGCGTGCCAGTATCCGGCGCAGCGCTTCCTCGGCTTCGTCCTGGTCGATATCGGCATCGGCCTTCAGCTCGACATGGAATTCGCTGCGATGCGGCCCCCAGGTGTCCTCGCCCAGTTCGGCACGGCCCACCTGCTGTTCGATGGTAGCGACATAGGGCAGAGCGAGCACGTCGCGGCTGATGCGCTGACCCACCGCCAGCATCTCATCCAGCGACGTGCCGGGCGTGGAGCTGGACACCTGCATCACAAAATGACCTTCGCGGAAGTCCGGCATGAAGCTGCCGCCCAGGAAGGGCAGCGATGCCGCCGCGATCAACGTCAGCACCGCCAGCACGGCGACAACGCCGCGGAAATTGTCATAGATGCGGCCCACAGCCCGGGTTTGCCAGGCCTTCAGCCAGCGGATCCAGGCAAAATCTGCGTGGGAGTTGCGAGGCTTCAGCAGCAGGGCGCAGAGCGCTGGCGCCGCCGTCAGGGCCACGCCCAGCGAGGCCAGCACCGCCAGGATGAAGGCCAGGGCCAGCGGGCCGACGAAATGACCCTGCACGCTGGTGGAAAACAGTTCGGGCAGGAACACGGCGATGACGACCAGCGTGGCATAGACCACCGGCCCGCGGACCTCGAGCGTGGCATCGCGGATCACCGCCAATCTGGAGCGCGGCGCGGCGGCTTTCGCATTCTCACCCAGCCGGCGCAGGATATTCTCGATGCCGATGATGGCGTCGTCCACCAGAACGCCCAATGCAACGGCAAAACCGCCGAGTGTCATGGTGTTGAGCGTCATGCCCATATGATCCAGCACCGCGACCGCCGCCAGCAGCGACAGCGGAATGGCCGAGAAGGTGATCAGCGCCGAACGCCAGTCACGGAGAAACAGGTACAGCACCGCCAGGATCAGGATCGCGGCGATTACCAGTGACTGTTCCAGACTGCCCACCGCGCGCTCGACGAAATTGGCAGGGCGGTGCAGCGCGGGATAGACGGTCACACCCTGGGCTTTCAAAGCCGGTATCAGTTGAGCCAACGCTACTTCGAGTGCCCGCGTCGTATCCATGGTGTTGGCGCCATACTGGCTGGCCAGCGACAGCATCACGCCACGCCGGCCCATCACAAGCGAATCGCCTGAACGTAGCGCGGGTGCTTCGGTGACAGTGGCGATGTCGCCGATGGTGACGGGCGTGTTGTTGCGCACGCCCAGCACCGCGCGGGCGATCGCGCCCGTGTCAGGTGACGGCACCGGTGTCTGGATCAGCACGCGCTGGTGTGCCAGGTCCACGAAACCGGCGCCCCGAAGCACCAGCGCGGCGCGCGCGGCATCGGCCAGCTCGGTGAGGGTGAAGCCGTAGGACGTCATCCGCCTGAGATCGGGTTCGATGTGGATTTCGCGCACCGCGCCGCCGAAGATCAACACATGCGCCACGCCCGGCACCGCCAGCAGCGCCGGTTTCATCACCCACTCCGCCTGGTCGCGCAACTCGAAGGGCGTAAGCTTGTCGGACACCAGCCCGATCTTCAGCAGGTCCATGGTGCTGGAGGT
>CANCMM010000348.1:0-3149 GCA_947379335.1 Alphaproteobacteria bacterium
TCCCGCTTGGCTCCACCAATTCCCGCCAACCATCACCTTCCACATGCTCTGCGCCGCCCTGCCCGGCGGTAAGTGTTGCAGCTTTTGCGGCGGCAACTTGATAACATCGCACGCAACGCGCGCTCTACGGCAGGGGACACTCAGTGGCCAGACCAGAACCCAGAGAGGCTATTCAAGCCAGCTTCAAGGGCCGCCAATTCGAGGGGTCGTTCACAACCTCCAGCGGCATGGTGCACGTCATCAGCCTGGTGGGACGCAAGTCCGCGCAGCTGACAGAGGCCCACCCCGCGATATTGGCAAAGGAACTTCTGTTGGAAATTCTTGGCGAGGCCGATGCGGCGGGTCAGCTTCGTTAGGCTGCCTGTGCGGCGGCTTTGCGATTCGTCATAAAAGCTTGCCCATCCCGCGCGATCATGGCCTCGCACTCCCGCGAGGATTCGCCATGAGATCCATGAGCCTGCAGATGCTGATTGTGTTGTCCGTCATGGCCTGCATGGCCGCCGGTACGCTTTCCAGCCCGCCGCAGAAGACGCAGATCGCCCTGACGGCCCAACGCTAGACGCTTCAGGCTATCAGGTCAGGAGTCTCGTCCCTGCGATCGGGGCACGGAAACAAAGCGACATTGCTCGGCAGTGTGCCGTCCCGGTTTGCCACCTGGGCAATGAGATTGAGCGTCTGCCGCACGTGAAAAGCATGGGAAATGGCCGGGCGATCCTCGCCTGTCTCTTCCAGCGATCGCCGGCGCATCAGAATGGGCATCGCCTTGCCCGCTTCCACCAGGCGCGAGATAAACACGAGGAACTGCTGCGTTCGGGCGTCGGTCTCTCTCACGACCAGTCTCTCCGTACCGGAGCGCGCGCGCAGTCTTGAAACATTCAAGGCCCCAAAACCGTCCAGCCGCAAACTGACGGAGACTTCATCGGGGATGTTTTCACACTGAACCGCCACCCCCGCCGCCGATATGTCGACGATCCGGCACAGAATGCTTTCGTTGTCCTGTGTCCGCAATTCCGCGCCGACAGCGGCCTGATATCGCCGATGCAACCGTCGATCATTCACAAGCGCATGCATGAGCCCACCCCATCTCAACGTTCCTCCAAATAGAGGAAATCCTTTAAGCCCTTGTTCATAGATAGGGCGAAAAGGGGCGCACGCGATTGTCATTTCGTTAAGCGTAAGGCGGCCGAGGCCCATTTTGCGGGGTTTCCCGGCAAAATGCGGCAGGGAACTTGTATCCGCCCGCCGGCAGCGCCATTTTCAGGCCATGCCGACACTTACCCCCCGCCAGACCGAACTGATCGCCAAGGCCCTGGCGGAACCGCGCCGGGTGGAGATTCTCAAGCAGATCGGGTCCTGCGACGGCACCACCCCCTGCAGCGCCCTGAGCGCCGGCAATGACGTCACACCCGCCACCCTCTCCCACCATATGAAGGAGCTGGAGAATGCGGGGCTGATCGCGGTCAGCCGCGAAGGCAAGTTCGCGCATCTGAAGCTGAACCGGCCGGTGCTGAACGCCTATCTGGCGCAGTTGGCCAAAATCTAGGACGTTGTGGCCGGCACGACTTGGGCATTGGGCTGCGCAGCGCCATTGCCGCCGCTGGAGCCCGCCGTCACGGCGATCACCGCGATGATCGCGCCGCCAGCACCCACCAGCGCCAATCCTGTCTGTCCCTGCTGGGCGGCGCGGACACCGGCCGACTTTCCAGGGCGAAGTGCGTCTGGCTTGAGCGGAACCGGTTTGGGCGCTGGCCTGGATGCCGGAGGCAGCGGCCCGGTCGCGCCGTCGCCCAGCGCATTGGGCGCCAACAGGGTCCATCCGGCCAGCACAGCCGCCAAAAAATTGATTCCGCGATTCATCATGCCCTCTTAAGGGCTTATTCGAGCTTGTCAATTTGACGGAATTGCGACAGCCGCAAAAAAACAGAACGGCCCTTGAAAGCCCTGCTCGTCGTTATGATGTTTATCCAACTATCGAAACATTAAAGGAGAGAGTCATGAGCAAATTGCAAGGCAAGGTGGCGGTGGTGACCGGCGCTTCCAAGGGTATCGGCGCGGGCATCGCCAGGGCCCTGGGCGCGGCGGGCGCATCCGTGGTGGTGAATTATGCCAGCGACAAGAGCGGCGCGGAAAAGGCCGTGGCCGACATCAAGGCCAAGGGCGGCAAGGCCATCGCCGTGCAGGGCGACGTCTCCAAGGCGGATGATGTCGAGCGGCTGTTTGGCGAAACCAAAAAGGCGTTCGGCAAGCTCGACGTGCTGGTGAACAATGCCGGCGTGTTCAAGTTCGCACCGATCGACGAGGCCGAGGAAGCGGATTACCGCCGCCACTTCGACATCAATGTCTGGGGCACCATCCAGGCGACGCGTGAAGCCCTGCCCCTGTTCGGGCCCGAGGGCGGCAGCATCATCAATATTTCGTCGGTGGTCAGCCGGATGGGCATTCCCGGATCGGCGATCTATGCAGGCACCAAGGGCGCGGTGGACACCATCACCCAGGTGCTGGCGTCGGAACTGGGGCCGCGCAAGATCCGCGTCAATTCGATCAATCCGGGCATGGTGGAAAGCGAAGGCACCCATACGGCCGGCTTCATCGGCGGCGATTTCCAGAAGGACATCGAAGCCAAGGCGCCGTTGGGCCGTATCGGCCAGCCGGAAGACATCGCCAAGGTCGCCGTCTTCCTGGCCAGCGACGAAGCCGGCTGGCTGACGGGGGAGCGTATTTCCGCGTCGGGCGGCCATCGTTGAATATCGCGCATGCCCCGTCTAAAAGCGGGGCATGCGTTTTACAGGCAAACATGTGGTGGTGACGGGCGCGGCCTCCGGATTGGGGCTGGCCATCGCCAAGGCGGCGGAGGCCGAAGGCGCCACCATCACCGCCATCGACCGGGTGGCCGCGCCATTCAAAGACAGCCGCATCTGCGACATCACCGATGAGGCCCAGGTCAAACAGGCGCTGTCCGGCTTGACGCGGATCGATGCGGTGGCCAACAGCGCCGGCATTGCCCGCCGCGCCAAGGTCGACGAGGCCGACATGGCCGATTTCGACGCGGTGATGGCCGTGAATGTGCGGGGCACCTTCCTGATTTCGAAATATGCCCTGCCCCACATGCGGGCGCATGGCGGCGCCATTGTGCATCTGTCGTCCGGCGT
>CANCMM010000349.1:0-3147 GCA_947379335.1 Alphaproteobacteria bacterium
GGCGGTTGGCAGGCTGGATATCAACGCGTCCGCTCGATCTCGATCCCAACGCTCTCGGCGTGGGTCAGCGCTTCCAGTTTTTCCACCCGCACCCGCACGGTTCGCACCCGGGCATCCTCGAAACAGGCCGCGGCGATGCGTTCGGCCAGGGTTTCGGCCAGCCGGACATGACCCTCGGCGATGATGGCGCGGATACGCTTTTCGATGACGTGATAGTCGACCACATTCTCCAGCATGTCCTGGGCGTCGGTGATCTCATCGGTCGCCAGGTCGACATTGATGCGCACCGGCTGGGTGCGGCCCTCTTCCTGGCGATAGACGCCGATATGGGCCGGCAGTTCCAGGTTGCGGATGAAGACATGACGGATGCCGCGGGCGGCGAAACTCATTCGGACACCTGCACGTCGGGGGTCTGCCAGATCAGGTGCTGGCCGCCATCCACCGCCAGCATCTGGCCGGTGACGGCCTCGGCGGTCAGCAGGTAACGCACGGCGGCGCAGATGTCGGACGGGTCCGTGCCGCGCTGCAGGATGGTGGCGTCGCGCTGGCGGTTGAAATCGGCGTCGGACTGGCGCGGATTCTTCAGGGTGGGGCCGGGGCCCACGGCATTGACGCGGATGCGCGGGCCCATGCCTTGCGCCAGGGTTGTGGTCAGCCAGTAAAGCCCCGCCTTGCTGACGCTGTAGGACAGGAACTGCGGTGTCGGCTTCAAGACGCGCTGATCCACGATGTTGATGATGTTGCCGGTTGAGTCAGCGGGCAGCTGTTTTGCAAAGGCTTGCGACAGCACCAAAGGCGCGCGCAGGTTGGTCTCGATGTGATCGTCCCAGGTCTTGCGGCTGGCGCTTTGCCAGTCGTCATTCTCGAACAGGGAAGCGGAATTGATCAGCGCCGTCAGCGGACCGATTTCGCGCGTGGCGCGCTCCACCAAAGTGGCGGTCTCGGCTTCCTTGGACAGGTCGCATTTCAGCGCGGTGGCCTCGACGCCAAAGGCGCGTGCCTGTTGCACAGCGCTGTCGGCATCTTCGGCGGAGCCATGATAATGCACCGCCACGTTCCAGCCCGCTGCCGCCAGGTCCAGGGCGATGGCCCGTCCCAGCCGCTTGGCGGCGCCGGTGACCAGAACGTTTTTCAAGTGATGAAGCCTACGGTCTTTTTCACTTCTTCCATGATCGGCGTGGCGATGGCGCGGGCCTTGCGCGCGCCGTCCTTCAACACGCGGTCGATCTCGGCCGGATCGGCCAGCAACCGCCGCATCTCGCGGGTGATCGGCTCCAGTTTCGACACGGTCAGGTCCGCCAGCGCCGTCTTGAAGGTGGAGAAGTTCTGGCCCGCGAACTGGATGATCACCGCGTCGCGGTCCTGGTCGGACAGCGCGGCGTAGATGTTCAGCAGGTTCTCCGCCTCGGGGCGGCCTGCCAATTCGTCCTTGGTGCCGGGCAGGGGATGGGGATCGGTCTTGGCGCGCCTGATCTTGTCGGCGATCATGTCGGCATCGTCGGTCAGGTTGATGCGGCTGTTGTCGCTCTCGTCCGACTTGGACATCTTCTTGGCGCCGTCGCGCAAGCTCATCACCCGCGTACCGGCGCCGGTGATCACCGGCTCGGGCTGGGGAAAGAAATCGGGCACGCCGAAGTCATTGTTGAACTTGGCGGCGATGTCGCGCGCCAGTTCCAGATGCTGCTTCTGGTCTTCGCCCACCGGCACATGGGTGGCGCGATACACCAGAATGTCGGCCGCCATCAGCACGGGATAGGTATAAAGCCCGACGCTGGCGCGTTCCTTGTGCTTGCCCGACTTTTCCTTGAACTGGGTCATGCGGTCCAGCCAGCCCAGCCGCGCCACGCAGTTGAACACCCAGGCCAGCTCGGCATGTTCGGGCACCTGGCCCTGGTTGAAAATGGGCGAGCGCGCCGGGTCCACGCCGCCGGCGATATAGGCGGCCGCAACTTCGCGGGTGGAACGGGTCAGCTCTTCGGCATGGCCATAGCCCGCATCCTGGGTAATGGCGTGCATGTCCACCACGCAGAACAGGCAGGGCATCTGGTCCTGCATCTTCACCCAGTTCTTCAGGGCGCCCAGGTAATTGCCCAGGTGAAGCGTGTTGGTGGGCTGCATGCCCGAAAGGACGAGGGGTTTGTGGCTCATGGCCAGCCTTATGCCTTGGCCGGCACAGGCGCTTCAAGAGCCACCTTCAGCCGCTTTTCCACCGTCTCAAGCCGCGCCGGATGCACGATCTTGTGGCCGAAGCCGTCGCGCACATAGAAGACGTCCACCGCGCGCTCGCCATAGGTCGCCACCATGGAGGTGGAGATGGACAGGCCAGCCTCGAAGATCGCCTGGGTGATGTCATAGAGCAGGCCCGGCCGGTCCAGGCATTCCACCTCGATCACGGTGGCGATGCGGCTGGCCTCATTGTCGAAATGCACCTTGGGCCGGATGGAGAAGGCGCTGGCCCTGGTGCGCACCACCTTGCGGGCCAGCTCGCGTTTCGGCCGCACTTCCCCGCGCAGGGTCTTTTCGATCGACTGGGCCAGGCGCCCCAGCCGTTCCTTGTCGCCAAAGGCGTCGCCTTCCGAATCCTGCACCGAGAACACGTCCAGCGCGAAGCCGTCGCCGGTGGTGAAGGCCTTGGCGTCGACGATCGAGCCGCCCGACATGGCGATGGCGCCGGCGAATTGCGAGAACAGGCCGGCATTGTCGGGTGTGTAGAGGATGATCTCGGTGACGGCGCGGAACTGGTTGGTGCTGGCGTCCAGGGTCAGCAATTGGCCTTCCGCATCCGCCTTGGCCATCAGCCTTGCGTGGCGCTCCACTTCGTCTTCGTCAAAGGCCAGCCAGTAATTGTCGTAATGGCGGGACAGCGCCTTTTCGCGCTGCTCGGGCGTGAAGTCGCCAAGCCGTTGCTCCAGCGCGGCCTTGGCGGACGCCACGCGCGCGGTGCGGCCCGGGGCCTGGTCGCCGCCGGTCATCATGTGCTCGGCGGCGTAATAGAGTTCGCGCAGCAGCTGACCCTTCCAGCCGTTCCACACACCGGGACCCACGGCACGAATGTCGGCCACGGTCAGGATCACCAGCAGGCGCAGCATCTCCGGCGTCTGCACCATGTCCACGAAATCGCGCACCGTCTTGGGATCGGAGACGTCG
>CANCMM010000350.1:0-3145 GCA_947379335.1 Alphaproteobacteria bacterium
CTTTGGCCGACGCTCCTAAATCGTGAAATCGGCGCTATTCTCCGCCCCGGCTTCGACACCGGCATGACGGGCGCGCTGGCAGAGATCCTCGATGGATACCGAATCCAGCCTGGTCATCAATTCGTCCTGCAGGGTCTGGATCAGGGGCGCGACAATGCGCAGGCCCAGGTCAGAGCGCGGCCGCGCCTGGCCTTCCTCGCCGTCACCAATGCTTTCGGCCACCCGCACCACATCGCCGACCGAAATGCGGCGGCGTTCCCGCGCCAGCCGGTAGCCGCCGCGCGGGCCGCGCACGCCCTTGAGGATGCCGGCGCGCACCAGTTGCTGCATCACCTGTTCCAGGTAACGCTGCGGTACGCCTTGGCGGGCGGTGATTTCCTTGGCCTGCACCGGCTCGGGCCGCGCATTGAAGGCGATGTCGATTACCGCTTCCAGCGCCAGCAAGGTTTTGCGCGACAGCTTCAGCATCAGCTCTTGACCGTCATGCCAGTGCTGCCGAAACCGCCGGCGCCGCGGGCGCTGTCGGACAAAGCGTCCACTTCGACCAATTCGGCCTGTTCGTGGCGGGCGATCACCATCTGGGCGATCTTCATGCCGCGCGAAATCTTGAACACAGCATCGCTGTGGTTGATCAGGATGG
The DNA here is from genome assembly GCA_947379335.1 of Alphaproteobacteria bacterium. Taxonomy (GTDB): domain Bacteria; phylum Pseudomonadota; class Alphaproteobacteria; order Micropepsales; family Micropepsaceae; genus Rhizomicrobium. The sequence continues at coordinate 641 of CANCMM010000350.1, forward strand.
CCTTGATCTCGCCGCGATAGTCGCTGTCGATGGTGCCCGGCGAGTTCAAACACGTGATGCCGTGGTTCAGTGCCAGGCCGGAGCGCGGCCGCACCTGCGCCTCCACCCCCAGCGGCAATTCGATGGCGATGCCGGTGGCCACCGCCATGCGGGCGCCGGGCTTCAGTTCAATGTCGGCATCGATCGCCGCCAAAAGGTCGAGGCCCGCCGAGCCTTGGGTGGCGTAATGGGGCAGGGGCAAATCCCGCGCATGCGGCAGCTTCTGGATTCCAACTTTCATTACGCCGCGCCCTTGAGCTTTTGCGCGATGCGGGCCGCCAACTGTGTGCCCACCTCGCTTTTTGACATTTCGGGCCAGTCTTCGGTGCCGGCCTCGCTGATCAGGTGGATGCGGTTGCGGTCGCCGCCCATCACATCGCCCGAGACGTCATTGGCGATGATCCAGTCGGCACCCTTGCGGCCGCGCTTGGCCACCGCGTTGGTCACGACATCGTCAGTCTCGGCGGCAAAGCCGATCACCAGGCGTGGGCGTTTGGGTCCAGCTGCGATGGCGGCCAGAATGTCCGGGTTTTCCACCAGCTTGATCAACGGCACCACACGGTCCACCGATTTCTTGATCTTGGAATTGGCGATGATGTCGGGCCGCCAGTCGGACACTGCCGCCGCCATCACCAGCACGTCGGCGGGCAGGGCGGCTTCGCAGGCCGCCAGCATCTCGCGCGCGGTGGTGACGCGCCGCAGCTTGACGCCTTCGGGCGGCGCGATGGAAACGGGACCGGAGATCAGGGTGGTCGCGGCGCCCGCGCGCATCAATGCTTCGGCGATGGCATAGCCCTGCTTGCCGCTGGAATGGTTGGCGAGGAAGCGCACCGGGTCCACCGGCTCGCGCGTGGGGCCGGCCGTGACCAGCGCCGTAAGACCGGCGAGGGGGCCGGAAACGGAAAGCGCGCGCTCAATGGCGGCGACGATCTCTGTCGGCTCCGCCATGCGGCCGGGTCCGAATTCGCCGCAAGCCATTTCGCCGTCATTGGGTCCGACAAAAAGCACGCCGTCTTTTTCCAGCGTCGCGCGGTTGCGCTTCACAGCTGCGCTCTCCCACATCCGCACATTCATGGCGGGCGCCATCAGAACTTTCTTGTCGGTGGCCAGCAGGGTGGTGGAGGCGAGATCGTTTGCCAGACCGTTGGCCATCTTGGCCATCAGGTCGGCGGTGGCCGGCGCCACCACCACCAGGTCGGCACTGCGCGACAGCTGGATGTGGCCCATCTCGGCTTCGTCGGTCAGGCTGAACAGATCGGAATAGATTTTGTCGCCGGTCAGCGCCGACAGTGACAGGGGCGTGACAAACTCTGCGCCGGCCTTGGTCAGGATGGCGCGGGCCTTCACGCCGCGCGCCGCCAAGGCGCGCACCAGCTCCAGGCTTTTGTAGGCAGCGATGCCGCCGCCGACGATCAGAAGAATGCTTTTGCCGCGCACGATGGAAATCCACGTATCTGGGGCGGGGTATATAGCAAATCACGCGGGCGGCGTGTAATTCTTCGGCAAACCATTGAAATTGCTATATGAATATTCGGTTAAGACCCCGTTCATATCGGTCTGTCATGCTTTTGCGCATGACGATGACGACCGGTGATCTTTACCGACTGGCGGGCGACCTGGCCGAGGAACACGGCAAAGCGGCGTCCGATTATGCCAGCCGCGCGGTGATGACCCTGGAAGCGGAAGGCCGCCACGACCGGGCCCAGTTCTGGTTCCTGATGCTGGTCCTGCTGGGCGACATCCATTCCGGCCGCATCGACCCCGACGCCCGCATCTCCATCCACTAGTTCCGGCAAATGCGTTAGCATCCCTGCGCGCTTTGCACGGGAACTTCATGCCGCTCGATCCATTGGTGAAAGCCTTCCTGGACAAGGCCGCGGCGTTCCCGCGCCCCAAGGCCTGGGACGTGCCGCCCGCGATCGCCCGCCAATCCTTCGCCGGCATGATGCAGCTCACCAGCCCCAGGGATGTGGCGGTGGGCAAGATCGAGAATTTCACCATCCCGGGACCGGGCGGCGAAATCCGCGCCCGTTCCTACGCGCCGGTGGCGGCGGCGGGACCGCAGCCGACCTTGATCTATTTCCATGGCGGCGGTTTCGTCGCCGGCAACCTGGAGAGTCACGATGGCCTCTGCCGGCTGCTGGCGGCCGAAGGCGGCTTCAAGGTAATCGCGGTGGATTACCGCCTGGCCCCGGAGCACCCATACCCTGCGGCGGTGGACGATGCCTGGGCCGCCGTCCAATGGATCGAGAAGAACGCCGCCGAGATCGGCGTGGATGCGGGGCGCATCGCGGTGGGCGGCGACAGCGCCGGCGGCATGCTGGCCGCCATCGTCACCCAACTGGCGCGGGAAAAGGGCGGCATCAAGATTGCGTATCAGCTGCTGCTGTTTCCCAATACCCAGATGGGCGGGGAGACCGCTTCGCTCAATGAATTCGCGGTGGGCTATTTCCTGGAACGCCGCGC
>CANCMM010000351.1:0-3133 GCA_947379335.1 Alphaproteobacteria bacterium
GCACATGGCGGCCAAGGCCATGCTGCGGGCGGTGGATGGCGGGCTGTCGCACGCCAAGCGGCGCAAGGCTCCGGCCGCAAAAGCCTGAGTTTTCCGCGGCTTGCTTTCGCCCCAATTCCTCCTACCATCGCCCAAAATGAGCCGGGAAAATCCGGCAGCCCGGGGACGAAGCGCACGCCATGACATTGCACAAAGACGAACGCGGCCGGCTGGAAGATGTCGGCTTCATGACCTGCATGACCTTGGTCATGCTGGGCAACTATGCCCAGACCGGCCATTTCGGCGGGCCGCTGGCTTACACACCGTTCAATGTCGCCGCCCACCTGATCGGGCCGGAGCGCGGTGGGCTGCGTTACGACGTTCGCCGTCCCAAGCATCCCTTTGGCGACAAGTTCATGATGGCGGCGGGCCACAGCGTGCCCACCTGCTATGCGCTTTACATGATCCTGGGCCAGGCGATGGAGCGGCGCTTCAAGCTGACCGGCGACAAGCGCTATGCGGTGGATCCGGAAGTCGCATTGCTGCCGATCGATGCGCTGGGTTTTAGGCGCGGGGCCGGCGCACTCAAGACATTGCTGTCGGAGCAGGGGCTGTCCAATGATCCGCTGTTCGCCCAGGCCAAGGCGCGCGGCATCAAGGCGCTGTCGGGCCATGCCGAAAGCATCGACGTCACCAATGACGTCAATGGCGGTCCCTCCGGCGTCGGCGTCGCCACCGCAGCGGGCAAGGCGGCGTTCTGGGACATGGCCGGCGCGGCGGATGGGCCCAAGGTCATCGCCCTGGAAGGCGAATTCGCCATGACCGAAGGCCATGCCCAGGAGCTGAAGACCCAGGCGCTGGCGCTGAAGGTCGGCAAGCGGCTGCGCGTCATCCTGTCGGACAACAATGCGGGTATCGACGATGTGCTGCTGGGCGGCGTGATCCCGAAGGAGTTCACCGGCTACAAATTGCATGAACAATGGACCTCCTATGGCTGGAATGTCCTGACCACAGAAGATGGCAGCGATTACGACCAGATTGTTTCGACCCTGTCGGCGATGGAAAAGTCCGATGCGAGCGACAAGCGGCCGATGATCGTTATCGCCAGGACCACCAAGGGCTATTGGCCCGCGGCGGCGGGCGGCCAGCTTGGCAGCGTCAAGCAGATCGTCAGCTATGCCAGCCATCCCTATGGCCACAAGATGAACTCCGAATATTTCGTCGCCATGGCAGAGTCGTTCGAGAAGCGCTACGGCATAACGTTTGATGGCATCCGCAAGGGCGCGGTGACCGATCCGAAGGAACGGCTGGTCCAGTTCAAAACCAATATCGACAAGGTGATGTCGGTGCTGGACCAGAACGGGCTGGGCGACTGGCTGGCGGACCGGCTGGTGGAAATCGGCGATACGGTCAAGGACGACCGCAAGATCGGCATCGACAACAAAAGCGATCCCTTCCAGGACGAACGGCTGCTTGTGGCGAACCTGCCGCTGGAGCCGCAGACGCTGACGGTGAAGAATCCCAATTCAGGCGCGGAAAAGGAAGTCGCCGTGGCGCTGTTCCGCAAAGCGGGCGAAAGCCTGGGCGCGCGGCGTGCGATTTCCGAAATCATAAAATGGACCAATTACGTCACCGGCAACCGCTTCATCACCCTGGCGGCGGATTTGTCGGAGTCCATCAATGTCGAGCATGGCAGCCTGTGGGGCCATTATGATCCGGTGACCAATCCGTCCGGCACCCGCGTCAAGGCGGCGATCCAGGAAGCGGGCAATGTCGCCACCGCCATCGGGCTGGTCAGCCAGAGCGCCAGCGTCGATCCGGAAAAATTCTCCGGTGTCTGGGCGCTGTCAGGCACCTATGGCGCCTTTACGCCGCTGATGTACACGCCGGCCCGTGTGTGGAGCCAGCAGAACCAGGACAGCCGCTTCCGTATGGGGGTGTTGCACATTCTGGCCGGTCATTCGGGCCCGGAGACGGCGGCAGACGGGCGCACCCATTTCGGCATCTTCGCCACCCAGGTGTGGCGGCTTTTCCCGCGCGGGCAGGTGATCCATCTGAATTTCTGGGATTACAATGACGTGGCGGCCGGCTATTTCGCCGCCGCCGAGATCGCGGCGCGCGATCCCAAGGTCGGCATCATCGTCATTGAGGTGGCGCGGCCCGACAATCCGGTGGCCGACCGCAGCCAGTTCGCCGACAAGGATATCAAGGCAGCCGCCAAGGGCTTTTATCTGATCCGCGATTTTGCGCCGGCCAAGCCGCGCCACGGCACGGTGATCGCGCAGGGCGCATCTTCCACCGTCAATCTGGTGAAGATCCTGCCCCGCCTGGAAGCGGCGGGCCTCAATGTCAAGATCATTTCCACCATCAGTGAGGAATTGTTCGACCGCCAGCCCCAGGCCTATCGCGACGCGGTGCTGCCGCAGTCGGACCTGTATGACGCGATGGTGGTTTCGACCGGAACGCGCCGGGTCATGCCGGTGAAAAATCTGGGCCCGCTCACCGACGAATATTCGCTGACCTCGGACTGGGACAATCAGTGGCTGACAGGCGGGCTGGAAGGCGAAGTGATTGCCGAGGCGCATCTGGATCCGGAAACCATCTTCGCCGGCATCCAGCGTTTTGCCGCCGACCGCGGTGTGCGGCTGTCGCGCCAGGCAGATGCGCTGAAACCATAAAAAACGACCGCCTGGACTTGCATCCAGGCGGTCAGTTGAACGCCTCCGTTAGGGGAAATCCCACGGACGCGAGCTCGCCGCTAAGGGACGGCGAGCAGGAGCGTAAATGTTAGATTAGGTAATACTTATTGCAAGCCGTTCGCCGAAGTAACCAACCAGATACATTTTGCCCCTGCGTTTCGCGCCAGAAAAAACCGAATCGTCCAGCTCCGGACCGCGTTTTTTTCGGTTGCGTCGCAACATAAGGTGCAGATTTACAAAGCTTTCCGCGACTCTATAAATAGCTTTGCCGCGTGCGCAGGGGTGCACGGCATTCCATCCGACAGGGGACGTGCCCGCATGCTCAAACTGGCTTTACCGCTTTCGCTCGCGCTGTTGGCCCTTGCCGCGCCGGCAATGGCCGCGGATTACCAGGCGAGCCTGGGCCCCATGCCGCTGGACGACGAAACCAAGGCGGTGATCGCGGGCAGGGGCGA
>CANCMM010000352.1:0-3127 GCA_947379335.1 Alphaproteobacteria bacterium
TTCCACCAACGAGGTGCTGCAGACCTTCCAGTCGCTGGAGCACCAGGAAAGTCATGGCGCCTGGATCTCCAAGGGGCTGGGCTTCGCCGCCCTGATCCTGGCTTCGGTGAACATCTTCGGCGGCTTCCTGGTCACGGCTCGCATGCTGGCGATGTACAAGAAAAAGGCGAAGTGAAATGAACACCGCCGATATCGCCGCACTTCTCTATCTGGTTTCCGGGGTCCTCTTCATCCTGGCGCTCAAGGGTCTCAGTTCGCCCGCCACCAGCCAGGCGGGCAACCGCAACGGTATGCTGGGCATGGCGCTGGCCATCGCCACCACCTTGTGGGTGACCAAGGTTTCCGATCCCCTGACCATTGGCCTGATCGTGGGCGGTCTGGCCATCGGTGGCGGCATCGGCGCCATCATGGCCAAGCGTATCGCCATGACCCAGATGCCCCAGCTGGTCGCGGCCTTTCACAGCCTGGTGGGCCTGGCGGCGGTGTTCGCGGCGGGCGCGGCCTTCTATTCGCCGGAGTCCTTCGGCATCTGCCAGATGGACGCCAACAATGCCTGCACCGGATTGATCAAGGCGCAGAGCCTGGTCGAGATGAGCCTGGGCGTCGCCATCGGTATCATCACCTTTGCCGGCTCGCTGATCGCCTTCGCCAAGCTGAACGGCAACATGAAGGGTGCGCCGATCATGCTGCCGGGACGGCATCTGCTGAACCTGGCGCTGTTTTTCTCGATCATCGGCCTGATCGTCTATTTCGTGATGGACCAGCAGGAATGGACCTTCTGGGCAATCACCGGCCTGGCCTTCATCTTCGGCATCACCCTGATCATTCCCATCGGCGGCGCTGACATGCCGGTGGTGGTCTCGATGCTCAACTCCTATTCCGGGTGGGCCGCGGCGGCGATGGGCTTCACCCTGGAAAACTCCGCGCTGATCATCACCGGTGCGCTGGTGGGCTCCTCGGGCGCCATCCTGTCCTACATCATGTGCAAGGGCATGAACCGCAGCTTCGTCAGCGTCATCGCCGGCGGCTTTGGCGGCGACAGCAGCGCTGCCGTCGCGGGCGCGGTGGAAACCCGCCCGGTGAAACAGGGCTCGTCCGACGATGCCGCCTTCATCATGAAGAACGCCTCCAGCGTCATCATCGTGCCGGGTTACGGCATGGCGGTGGCCCAGGCCCAGCACGCCTTGCGCGAAATGGCCGACAAGCTGAAGAAGGAAGGCGTCAAGGTCAGCTACGCCATTCATCCCGTGGCGGGCCGCATGCCCGGCCACATGAACGTGCTGCTGGCCGAAGCCAATGTGCCGTACGATGAAGTGTTCGAGCTGGAAGACATCAACAGCCAGTTCGCCCAGGCCGATGTCGCCTATGTCATCGGCGCCAACGACGTCACCAATCCCAGCGCCAAGACCGATCCCAAGTCGCCGATCTTCGGCATGCCGGTGCTGGACGTGGAAAAGGCCAAGACCGTGCTGTTCATCAAGCGCGGCATGGGCGCCGGTTATGCCGGCGTGGAGAACGAGCTGTTCTTCAAGGACAACACCATGATGTTGTTCGCCGACGCCAAGAAGATGACGGAAGAAATCGTCAAGGCGCTCGACCATTAATATACGCGAAGCACGGTTGCCGCGGGACGAGCCTGCGATCTTGTCCTTCATAACCGGCCTGCAGGATTACGAGGCCGCGTTCGAACCCGACCGCCGCCGCGACCCCGATTTCGCCGCCGACCATTGGCGCGATGTCCAGCACCGCTGCGCCGAGAAGCATGGCGCCATGTTCATTGCCGAAGACGGCGGCGCGCCGGTGGGCTGGGCCTTCGCCCATGAGGAACATGGCCAGCTGTTCATCAAGGAGCCCGAACGCCGCCACGGCTTCCTGGCCGAACTGTTCGTGGTGCCGGATGCGCGCGGCAAGGGCTTGGGCCGCGCCCTGATGGCGGCCTGCGAAGGCTGGTCGCGGGGCCTGGGCCACAAGCTTCTGATGGTGGGGGTGCTGGCGCACAACCGCCGCGCCATTCGCTCCTATGAGGGCGCGGGATTTTCGCCCTATACTTTGCTCCTGCGGCGATACCTGTAACTTCGGAGCGGCGATGAAAACGTGCCTCATCCTGCTGGCATGCCTGGCCTTGCTGGCGCCTGCCGCCGCACAGCCCACATCCGATTCCGCTGCCAACATGCGCGCCGACATGGCGTTCCTGGCCAGCGACAAGCTCAAGGGCCGCGAGGCGGGTACCCCCGAATATGACATGGCGGCCAAATATGTCGCCGGCCAGATGAAGCAGATCGGTCTGACACCGCTGGGCGGCAAGGGCAGCTATTTCCAGCATGTACCGCTGGTGGCCTGGCGCCCACGCGATGAAGGCAAAGTCATGCTGACCGCACCGGATGGCCGCGCCATCCCATTGGTGTTCGGCAAGGATTATCTCACCGGCGACAGCGTGCAGTCCGAGAAGTTGGCGGTGGAAGCGCCGCTGGTGTTCGTCGGCTATGGCCTGGTGGCGCCCGAACATGGCCGCGATGATTACAAAGGCCTGGATGTGAAGGGCAAGATCGTGGTGGCGCTGTCCGGCGCACCTAAGTTCCTCCAGACCGAAGAGCGCGCCTATTATCGCAACGGCCGCACCAAGCTGAAGGCGGCGTGGACCCGCGGGGCCGTCGGCTTTGTCTCCATCGGCACCCGCACGGGTGAAAAGCTCTATCCCTTCGCCAACATCGCGCGGCAATACAAAAGCTGGGGCATGACCTGGCGCCAGGCCGATGGCAAACCCTTTGTGGCCGTGCCGCTGCCGTCGCTGGCCTTCGTCAGCGTGGCGGGCGCCAGCAAGCTGCTGGGTGACCGTACGGACACGATCCTGGACGCCGCGGAAACGAAAGGCGGCGCCATCCAGGGATTCGACCTCCATCTGTCGCTGAAGGCCGAACTGCACAGCGAGATCAAGAACAGCGAGAGCGAGAATATCGTGGGCCTGCTGCCCGGCAGCGATCCGAAGTTGAAAGACGAGTATGTCGTGCTGTCCGGCCATCTCGACCATATCGGCATCACCCCGCCGGTAAAGGGCGATGCCATCAACAATGGCGCGCTGGACAATGCCTCCGGCGTCGCCACCACCCTGGAAGTGGCGCGGTTGTTC
>CANCMM010000353.1:0-3126 GCA_947379335.1 Alphaproteobacteria bacterium
GCTCTACCGCACCGTGCCGCCGCCGCCGGAAGGTCCGCGCTTCTGCACATTCGTGTCGGTGGGAACATATGGCGCGGTGGGCCCGTGCAATTTCGTGCCGCCCTTCGTCTGGTGGCTGGAAAAGCGCTATCGCGAGAAAAATTACACCATCACGCTGTGAAGACGGCGAGCCCGCTTTTCAGCGCCACTTTGTCCGCGGCCAGCAACTTCAACGCTTCGGGATAAAGCTTCAGTTCCACCGCCAGAACCCGGTCCGCCAGCATCTGCGGCGTGTCATCGGGATGAACGGGCACGGTCGCCTGTGCGATCACCGGCCCGGCATCCAGTTCCGGCACCACGAAATGCACGGATGCGCCCGACAAGGCTTCCTTCGCCTCGATTACCCGCTCATGCACCTTGGTGCCCTTGTAAGCAGGCAGCAGGGAGGGGTGGATGTTGATCAGCTTGCCTTCCCAGCCGCGCACAAAACCGTCCGACAGGATGCGCATGAAGCCGGCCAACACCACGATATCGGGCTGGACTGCGCGCAGCGCCACATCCATCTCGCCGTCGAAGGCTTCGCGGGTCTTGCCGTTGTGCGGAATAACCTGCGTGACGATGCCGGCGGTCTGCGCTTTCTCCAGCCCGGCCGCCCCTTCGACATTGGAAATCACCAGCACGATCTTATAGCTGTCGCCCTGCGCCGCAATCAGGGCGGAGAGGTTGCTGCCGCGCCCGGAAATAAGGACGGCAACGCGCTTCAAAGTTTCAGCGCCCCGCGATAGACCACTTTGGCCTCGCCGGCGCCGGTCACCAGCTTGCCGATGCGCACCGCCGTGTCGCCATTCTGCTGGAACGCCGTGATCACCGCGTCGGCATCCTTCTCATCCGCCACCGCCACCATGCCGATGCCGCAATTGAAGGTGCGCAGCATCTCGGCTTGCGCGATGCTCGCCTCTTTGGCCAGCCATTGGAAAACCGGCAGCACGGTGATGGCGCCCAGATCCACTTCGCCGTCCAGCCCTTCGGGCAGGCAGCGCGGCAGATTGTCGGTGATGCCGCCGCCGGTGATGTGGGCCAGGCCCTTCACGCCGCCGGTCTTCGTGGCGGCGAGGGCCGCGCGCACATAGAGCCGTGTGGGAGTCAGCAACGCTTCGCCCAAACTCTTATTCGCGGCGAATGGCGCGGCATCGCTCAATGCCAGGCCGGATTTCTCCACCACCTTGCGCACCAGAGAATAGCCGTTGGAATGCACGCCCGAAGACGCCACGCCGATCAACACGTCGCCGGCCTTCATCGCATCGAGTTTGGGCAAAATGTCGCCGCGTTCCACCGCGCCAACCGTGAAGCCGGCCAGGTCGAAATCGCCCCTGGCGTACAGGCCGGGCATCTCGGCGGTCTCGCCGCCGACCAGGGCGCAGCCCGATTCCTTGCAGGCCCGCGCGATGCCTTCCACCGTTACCGCGGCGGCCTCCACGTCCAGCTTGCCGGTGGCGTAATAATCCAAAAAGAAAAGCGGCTCGGCGCCCTGCACCACGATGTCGTTGACGCACATGGCGACCAGGTCCTGGCCGATATTCTCAAAACGTTTGGTGTCGATCGCCAGTTTCAGCTTGGTGCCGACCCCGTCGGTGCCCGACACCAGGATGGGATCCTTGAACCCCGCCGCTTTCAGGTCGAACAACCCGCCGAAACCGCCTAGGTCGGCATCGGCGCCGCGGCGGCGAGTGGATTTGGCGGCCGGACCGATGCGGTCGACCAGCGCCTCGCCGGCGTCGATATCCACGCCGGCATCTTTATAGGTCAGGCCTTTTTCGCGATCAGGCATGTCTTTCGTTTAAGGGCAGGGTGGGGCAGGTGCAAGGCGGGCGGGACGGCTGCTCACAGGACCCGAATTTTTCCTGTTTTGGCATGCGTTTAGGTGCCTTTCGCCGGTCATCTTCGGCCGGTATAGTCACGGCGCTCAAGACAGGCTGTCCATGACCGTTCGCGCACTCTTCTTCTTTGCCGCCGCCCTTCTGCTGGCGGCCCCCGCTTTCGCCCAAGACGCGCTCTATACGGTTTCCGGTGTCCATGTGGACGCGGGCGCCGCCTCCACCACCGAGGCGTTCAATGCCGCCATCGCCCAGGGGCGCGGCCGGGCATTCCAGATTCTGTTTCGCCGCCTGACCCGCCAGGCCGATTGGACCAAGCAGCCGGCGCTGGATGCCCAGACCCTGGTGCGCATGGCGCGCGGTTTCACCGTCGCCAATGAGCGGCGCTCCACCACCCGCTATGTCGCCGACGTCACTTACATGTTCAATCCCGATGCCGTGGTGCGCACCCTGCGCGCCGCCCAGATCGCCTATTCCCAGGCGCCGGTGCGTCGCATCCTGGTGATCCCCATGTCGCCCAATGTCAGCCATGGCCCCTGGGCCGCGGCGCTGCAGGCGCCGGCCTTCCGGGATTCACTGGTGCCCTTCACCGTGTCGGCCCCCGAAGATGATACATCGCTGGCGGCGCTGAATTTCGATGCCGCCACCTGGAACGATGTTTCGGCCGTGGCGATCAAGAACCATGTCAGCGAGGTCGGGCTGGTGCAGGCACTCTATGCCAATGGCAAGATGACGGTGAATATCCGCCGCCTGGGCGCGGGCGAACAGCCGGCCAAGGCCAGCGTGGACGTGCCCATGCTGCAGACGGTGGGCACCACCTATCCGGCGGCGGCGCAGGCGGCGGTGCGCGCCATGGAAGATTTGTGGAAGACGCGCAGCGCCATCGACTTCAGCCAGCGCGGAAAATTGACCGCCGATGTGCGCATCGCCAGCCTGGAACAATGGGGCGAGATCCAGACGGCGCTGTCCGGCGTCGGCAATGTCACCGGCGTGACCGTTACGGCGATGGACATGAACTATGCCCGCATCAACCTGGGCTACATGGGCGGTGTCGAACAATTGCGTGAGGCTGTGGGTGCTGCGGGGCTGACTCTGACCAACCGCGGCGGGCAATGGATGCTCGCCAAATCACAATGATCCGTTATGTGCCGAACCTGCTTTCGGCATTGCGGCTGCTGGCCGCGCCGTTGGCGGCTTGGTTGATTCACAGCAATCACGACACCGCCGCGCTGTTGGTGTTCACCGCGGCGGGAGCCTCCGACGGGCTGGACGG
>CANCMM010000354.1:0-3110 GCA_947379335.1 Alphaproteobacteria bacterium
TCGGCATTGGGCAGGGCGGTGTCGTTGCCTTTCAGTTGCGCCAGCGCCCGCAGCCTGGCCGACAATTCATCGTCCGGCTCACGCGTGCCTTGCGGGCTGACGCCTTCGGGTGCAGGCGCGCTTTCGGGGTGAGGCCGCGCCACCTGCAGCTTGGCGGCCGGCGCGGTGCTGGCGCCCTGGCTCATGGTGCCGCCGATCACCAGTTCCACGGGGAAGGTGCGCAGCTGGTCCGACGTCAGGTCCGGGCGATGGCTGACGTACCACAGGGCCATCAGCACCATCAGCCCGTGCAGCAGCAGCGACAGGAGGACCCCCGGTCCCCCGTCCTTTCGCAACTTTTGGGCCCATGCCTGCATGGGGTTACTCTATTAATTAACGGCCCTCTGCGCTATTGGAGCGCCATGAAGATCAAGCTGTACCAGGGCGACCTGCCCGATGGGCTGGACCTCGGCCCCGTCGTCGCCATCGACACCGAGACCCTGGGCCTGAACCCCCAGCGCGACCGGCTGTGCCTGGCGCAGCTGTCGTCGGGCGATGGCGTCTGCCATGCGGTGCAGTTCGCGGCCGGCCAGTACGCCGCGCCCAACCTCAAGAAGATGCTGGCCGACCCCAAGGTCACTAAGCTCTTCCACTTCGCACGTTTCGATATCGCAATGTTCCGGCAATATCTGAAGGTCGATTGCAAGCCCATCTATTGCACCAAGATCGCCTCCAAGCTGGTTCGCACCTACACCGACAAGCACGGGTTGAAGGACCTGGTGCGCGAACTGCTGGGTGTGGAGCTGTCGAAAGAGCAGCAGTCGTCCGACTGGGGCGCCGCCACCCTGACCGAAAAGCAGCTGGCTTACGCCGCCAACGACGTTGCCTATCTGCACCAGCTCAAGACCGTGCTGGATGCCATGCTGGCGCGCGAAGGCCGCACCGAACTGGCCCAGGCCTGTTTTGATTTCCTGCCCAGCCGTGCCGCGCTGGATCTGGCGGGCTGGGAAGAAGTGGACATCTTCGCGCATTGAGAGGGATCGCCATGACTTGCCGCGCGGTCCTTGCTTTCAGTCTTGCGATGACCCTGCCGGCAGCGGCGCAAAATTTTCCCCCGCTCGCCGGCATGCCCTGCCTGCAAAAAGGCAATGTCTCAGAATTCGTGCTGGTGCGTGGCGCCCGCATGCTGATCGTGATCGACCGCCAGCATCGCCAGTACCGGCTGAACTTCGCTGCGGTCTGCACCTTGCTGCAGATCAAGCCTTCGCTGGGATTCAACACCCTCAATCCCAGCCAATATGCGTGCATAGCGCGGGGCGACAGCATCTATTCCTCGACCGACGAGGCGGCGCAGCGCATCTGCCGTATCCAGAGCATCGAGTATCACAACGAGCCGCCGCCGGATGACACGCCGCCCCCGCCGCCGGTCGCCAAGGGCCGTGGCACGGGCTGATTTGTCCCCTCACTTGCGGTGGGTGCCATTTCGCGCGAAAATTGGCACGAAATTCGCTTAACGCCGCCGTAACCTGCCCAATGTTTCAGCATTTTTTGAAAATACTGAAACACTATCAAAGGCTTATATGACAGTTTCCAAGGCCCCCCTGCATGCGGTGCCCGGCGCGGACGCGGACCTGACAGCCGCGCGCCGGGTCCTGATCACCGCCAGCCAGGCGCTGACCGTCTTGGCCGAGCAGCTGGACGGCGACTTCACCCGCGCCGTGGACCTGATGTTGGCCGCCAAGGGCCGGATCATCGTCAGCGGCATGGGCAAGTCCGGCCATGTGGCGCGCAAGATCGCCGCCACCCTGTCGTCCACCGGCACGCCCGCCTATTTCGTGCATCCCGCCGAAGCCAGTCATGGCGACATGGGCGTCATCGCCCGCCAGGACCTGTTGCTGCTTTTGTCCTGGGGCGGCGAGACGGCGGAGATGTCCGATCTCATTACTTATGCCAAGCGGCATCGCATTCCGATCGTCGCCATCGGCGCCAATCCGGATTCCACCCTGATCAAGGCGGCCGATGTGCCGCTGGTGCTGCCCCGCGCGCCCGAAGCCTGCCCGATGGGACTGGCGCCCACCACCTCCACCACCATGATGCTGAGCCTGGGCGATGCGCTGGCGGTGGCGCTGATGGAGCGCAAGGGCTTCTCGCCCGACCAGTACCGCGATTTGCATCCGGGCGGCAGCCTGGGCCGCGCCCTGATCCGCGTTTCCGACTTGATGCATTCGGGCGAGGAATTGCCGCTGGCCGGGCCCGACACGCCAGTGCCGGCTTTGCTGCTCACCATGGCGTCGGGCCGGCTGGGCTGTGTCGGCATCGTGGACGGCGCCGGTACGCTGCTCGGCATCGTCACCGACGGCGATATCCGCCGCCATGCCGGTGACGGCATTGAAAAGCGCAAGGCATCAGACATCATGACCTCCAGCCCCAAGGTTGCGCGTCCCGACCAATTGGCCGCTGAGGCATTGGCGTTGATGACCGAAAAGAAGATCACCCAGCTGTTCGTGCTGGAGGCCGGTTCGCCCAAGCCGCTGGGCGTGATCCACATCCATGACTGCGTCGCCGCGGGAATAGCATGAGCATGGTGCAGCGCGATCCTTCCGTGCCCGGATATGACTGGTCGGCGCGGGTTCGCACCACCGCCCTGGAGGCGCTGCGCTACTCCCGCTTCGTTCACCTGATGAAGCGGGTGCTGGCGCTGGGCGCCTTCCTGATCATCGCCGCGGTGCTGGCCTTCTTCTTCGTCCAGCGCCTGCCGCACCAGTTGCAGATGTCCTATGAGCGGCTGGGCAAGGTCGACAACGACCTGGCCATGATGAAGCCGCGCCTCAGCGGCGCCGACGCCAAGGGCAATCCCTATGTCATCACCGCCGACATGGCGGTGCAGGATGCCCATAACCCCAAAAAGGCCAGCCTGAAGAACCTGGAAGCCGACCTGGCGCTGGACAGCAAGAACTGGCTCAACGCCCGGGCCAAATCCGGCACGGTGGACATGAACACCGGCCAGCTGGAATTGCGCGGCGGCATCGATGTCTTCACCGCCACCGGCTATGAACTGCACAGCCGTAGCGCCTCGGCCAATCTCAAGCAGAGCGTGATCCATGGCCATGACCCGGTGACCGGGCAGGGGC
>CANCMM010000355.1:0-3100 GCA_947379335.1 Alphaproteobacteria bacterium
TTGATGACGGTCCCAACGCCCATACCGGTGAAGTGCTGGACGCGCTGAAGGCGATGAACGTCAAGGCCACCTTCTTCATCGTCGGCGCCCAGGCCCATCGCCATCCCGATGTGCTGGCGCGCATCGCCCGCGAGGGCCATTTGCTGGCCAATCACAGCGGCACGCACGCCTATCTGGGCGGCAGTTATGACGCCGATCCCGAGCGGCTGCTGAACCAGTTGCGCGACGTGCATGAACAGATCGCGCCGTTGATGGCCAAGGGCGACAAGTTCTATTTCCGTGCGCCTTATGGCGCCTGGAAATACGCCCATGCCGACATCCTGAATGCCGATCCCGAACTGCGCCGCTATGTCGGGCCGATCTATTGGGACGTGGGCGGCGACATTACCATGTCGCGTGATGGCTATGTGATGAGCGCGGCGGACTGGAACTGCTGGCACAAGGGCTGGGAAGCGCGCACCTGCGCCAAGGGCTATAGCCGCGAGATCCGCCGCAAGGATGGCGGCGTGGTGCTGATGCACTGCATCCATGTGCAGTCAGCCGCCCTGGTGCGCCAGGTGGTGCCCGCCCTGATTGAGGAAGGCTATCGCTTCGTCCGCCTCGACCAGATGCCGGAATACCGCCAGTATGAGACGCCGGGTGACCGGGGCGTGGCCGACGCCAAGCCGAAATTCCTGCATTTCGCGTCGATGCGCCCGGAAGACATAAAATAGCCGCACAGCCTCCTTCAGGTTGCGGCAAAACAACCAGGCCAAAAGGCCAAGGGAGGATCGCATGACATTGCGTACCATGCTTATCGCCACGGCCTTTGTCGGGATGGCGCTGCCGGCCGTTGCCGCCGATGCCAAGCTCACCGCCGCCATTGCGGCATCCAGCCGTGCGCCGGAGAATTCGTCCCGCGACGGCGCCCGCCATCCCCGGGCCAGCCTGACTTTCTGGGGCCTGAAGCCCGGCCAGACCGTGGTGGAGATTTCGCCAGGCGGCGGCTACTGGTCTGAAATCCTGGCGCCCTATGCCAAGGCCACCGGCGGCAAGTATTTCGTGGCGATGGGCAAGCCGGATGCCAGGTTGCCGGCCAAGTTCGCCGACAAGGCAGTGTATGGCGACATCCACTATACCGTGTTCAGCAAAGACTCGGGCCCGCTGGCCGCGCCCGGCAGCGCCGACATCGTGATAACGGCGCGCAACATCCACAACTGGATATGGGAGTCCGGCACGGTCGACAAGGCGATGAAGGATTTCTATGCCGTGCTGAAGCCTGGCGGCATCCTGGCGGTCGAGGAGCATCGCGCCGATCCCAAGCCCGATACCGACGGTTCCAAGAGCGGCTATGTCACCACCCAGCATGTCATCGACCTGGCGACCAAGGCCGGCTTCAAGCTGGATGCGAAATCCGAGATCAATGCCAACCCGAAAGACACCAAGGATTATCCCTTTGGCGTCTGGACCTTGCCGCCCTCGCGCCAGAGCAGCGAGGGCAAGGACAAGCCCAGCCCGGCCGGATTCGACCGCGCCAAGTATGACGCCATCGGCGAAAGCGACCGCATGACCTTGCGCTTCCGCAAACCGGCATAATCGGTCACTCTTATAGGGTGAGGGGCATCGGATTCGCGGCGGCCATACTGGCGTCCATCCTGTTCGGGGTGGGCGGCACTTTCGCGCAATTCCTGTTCCAGCACCGCGGCGTCAATATCGACTGGCTGGTGACCATGCGGTTGCTGTTCTCCGGGCCGGCGCTGCTGCTGATTTCCGCCATCGGAGGCAAGCGCATCTTCGATGTGTGGCGCACCGATGCCGTGCCGCTGGTTCTCTTTGGCCTGCTGGGCATGATGCCGGTGCAATACACCTACATGGCGGCGATCAACGCCTCCAACACCGCCACCGCCACCATCCTGCAATTCACCGCGCCTGCCATGGTGGCGCTATGGCTGGCGCTGGCCGGGCGCAAGCGTCCGGGCGGGCGGGAGATGGCGGCGATTGGCCTTGCCATGCTGGGGACCTTCTTCCTGGTGACGCACGGCAAGCTGGGGGCGCTGTCCATCTCGGCACTGGCGCTGTTCTGGGGCCTGGCCAGCGCGGCGGCGGCGGCGTTCAACTCCATCCAGCCTTCGAACATTCTCAAAAAACATGGCGCGGCGCTGGTGGCGGGCTGGGGCATGGTGATTGGTGGCGTGGAGCTGTCGCTGTTTCACGCGCCCTGGAAGGTCGAAGGCCAGTGGGACGCGACCGCCGGCATATTTTTCGCCTTCATCCTGGTGATGGGGACCTTGGCGGCCTTCTACCTGTTCAACAAGGCGCTGCGGCTGATCGGGGCGCAGAAGACCATTCTGCTCACCTGCGCCGAGCCGCTGTCAGCCGCGGTGCTGGCGGTGTGGTGGCTGGGCGTGTCGTTCGGCCCCATGGACTGGCTGGGGAGCGCGCTGATCCTGGTCACCATCGTGCTGCTGGCCAAGGGCGAGACCGAAGAAGAGTTGGCGGAGAAAACGACTTAAAGAAGCTCTTCCAGACCTTCGACAAAGGATATTTTCGGAGCCCACCCCAACGCGGCCTTGATCTTCGAGATGTCGGCCAGGGTGGCGGCGGAGTCGCCTTTGCGCCCTTCGGTATGGATCTGGTTGGGGGAGATCATGTTCGCCAGCTCTTTGACCGAGAGCGATGTACCGCTGCCGACATTGAACACCGTGCCGCGCGCGTCGCTTTCCAACGCCGCGATGTTGGCCGCCACCACGTCGCGCACATGCACGAAGTCGCGCCGCTGGCTGCCGTCGCCATGGATTTCCAGCACTTTGCCGTCCGCGGCGTGGCGCAGGAAGATGCCCAACACCAGGGCGTAGGCGCCGGTTTCCGGCTGGCGCGGGCCATAGACGTTGAAATAGCGCAGCACCAGCGAAGGCAGGTCAAAATCCTGATCGAACAGCAAGGTGTATTGCTCGCCAACCAGCTTGGTCAGGCCATAGATGTTGAGAATGTCCGGCGGATCATCTTCCCGGTGCGGCGGCGGGCGGTTGCCGTAATAGGTGGAGGAGCCGCTATAGACGAAGCGCTTCACGCCAGCGTCGCGCGCCGCCAGCAGCATGTTCTGGGTGCCGGTGATGTTGGC
>CANCMM010000356.1:0-3094 GCA_947379335.1 Alphaproteobacteria bacterium
AACAACGCCATGGCAGCGGAGGTCAGCGGCGAAAAGCCCAGGCCCATCAGCATGGCCGAGCACACCGCGACGGGGGTGCCGACGCCGGCCGCGCCTTCAAAGAAGGCGCCAAAGCAGAAGGGGATCAGCAATATCTGCAGCCGCCGGTCGGCGGTGATCCGGCCCAGCGAATGCTGGAAGACCTGGAACAGGCCTTTTTCCTTGGTCAGGTTGTAGAGGAAGAGGACGTTGAGGACGATCCAGCCGATGGTCCAGAAGCCGTTGACGGCGCCCAGGGTGGCGGACTTGCCCGCCATGTCCGCCGGCATGTTGAAGATGAAGGCGGCGATCAGGAAGGTGAGGCCCAGCGCGATCAGCGAGGCCCAATAGGCCTTGACCTTGTTGGTGGCGATCATGACCAGCAGCAGGACGATGGGAACGGCGGCGACCAGTGTCGTCAGCACCGCATTGCCCAGCGGATCGTAGGCCTGATTCCAGATCATGAAGCGCGCCCCCCTTTAAGGCTTTGCATACGTTTTATTGTCTCGGACAATACCGGATGCGGCCTTCAAGACAAGCAGCCCGCAGCTACGATGCTGCGGCGCAACAACCGCTAGCGATTCCAGGTGGAGGCGATGTGGGCGGGATCTTCCTGGGAGGTGCGCTCGGAACGCAGGAAGTCGTAATAGCCGCAACTGCTGCCGCCAGGATATTGGCGGCAGATCGAGGGCCGCGCCGTGTAGATGGTGCAGCGGCGCTCCTTGGTGTCGAAGAAGCGGCAGATGCGCCCGTAATGCTCGTCATCCTTGCGGCGCATGGCATAGGGCTCCTCACCGTCCACCTTGGTGAACTTGCGGCGCGCTTCTTTAAAGGAGAGGCCGAAATGCCCGGCCAACCGCTCGACGTCGTGCTTCTTGAGGGGGATCAGGGGATAGGAACAGCAATAGCCGGGACACTTTGAACAATTATAGGACGACACGATGCTTCTCATGCTGAAAGGTTGCGCCCTTATAACGCGCGCCGAAGCGCGGCCAAGGGCTGTTTGAGGGATTCTGTAGGGTTTTGCCCTCTTTGCGCCCGAATGGCGCAGTTGTATGACATTCCTGCGGCAGGCCCCGTCCGCAACTGAAAGCCATGGCCAACAAGCCCATCTTTTTCGATGCCAGCGGCAGGCGCGCCGTGCGCCTCGCCTATCTCGGCTGGGGTCTTGCCATCCTGGCGACCGTGATCAGCGTCGGTTTTGTCACCAATCTGCTCATCACGCCGCCAGGCCGCGACCTCAGCCCGCCGGAACGGGCCCGTGCCCTTCGCATCGAGGCCCGGGCGCAGAAGCCCGCCCTGGTGGCCTCGGCCCAGCGGCTGGCGGCGGCGGCGCGGCGGCGGCGGCTGGACTTGGCCCGGCGCCGTGCCGCCCAATTTGTTCCTGACCGGGTGCTGCCCTCCATTCTCAAGCCGCAAAATGGGCGGCCGCTGGCAGTGGGCTTCTATGTCAACTGGCTAGGGTCCATCGGCGCCAGCTTCACGTCGCTCAAGCGCAACCTGCCGCATCTGGACTGGGTGGTGCCCACCTGGCTTGAACCGGATGGACCGAACCTGAACTTCCGGGTCACGCTCGACCGCCCATCGCTGGATTACATGCGCGGCGTCAAGCCGGGCGTCGCGATCCTGCCCATCCTGCAGAATGTCAGCAACGGTCATTGGTACGGACCGGAAGTGGGCAGATTGCTGGCCGACGGCAAACGCCGCGCCGCGCTGATTGACCAGTTGACCGGTTTCGTCGCCGCCAACCGGCTGCAAGGCGTGGTGGTGGATTTCGAGCAAGTGCCGCCGGCGTCTTTCGGCAATCTCAAGCTGTTCCTTTCGGAACTCTCCGCCAGCTTCGCCGGGCAAGGCTGGATCGTGGCGGTGACCGCGCCTTTCGACGACGATAAATGGCCCCTGGCCAGCCTCGCCAGCGTGGTCGATTACACCATCCTGATGGCGCTGGACGAGCATTATGTCACCGGCGACGCCGGCCCCATCGCCAGCCAGGACTGGTACGAGGCCAATCTCGACAAGCGCATGGCGGCGCTCAATCCCGGCGCCACCATCATCCTGTTCTCCAATTCCGTTTATGACTGGGTGCGCGGCGAGACCCCCGCAACAGCGCGGCAATTCGGCGAAGCGATGGTGGCGGCGCGCGACGCCGGCGCTCCGGTGGTCTTCGACCATGCCAGCAACAATCCGCATTTCCTCTATGAGGACGCGGACGGAGTGCATGACGTCTGGTTCACCGACGCGGTGACCGCCTTCAACCAGATACACGCCGCCGATCCCTACCAGCCGGCGGGCTATGGCTTCTGGCGGCTGGGGATGGAAGACCCCACGCTCACCGCCCTGCTGCAGCGGCCCTACAATCTGCCGGCGCCGGATTCGCTCAAGCACATCGCGCAGGACGAGGCGACCTATTCACCCGGCCAGGGCGAAATCCTCTGGGTGGAGTCCAGCCCCACCGCCGGCGCTCGCGACTTCACCTTCGATGTGCGGACCGGCGACATTGTGGATGAGCGCTACACCGCGCTGCCGAGCAATTACATCATCCGCCAGATGGGCGCCTGGCCGAAAAAGCTGGCCATCACCTTTGATGACGGTCCCGACCCGCAATGGACGCCGCAACTGCTCGACATCCTCAAGGCCAAGCATGCCCCCGCCACCTTCTTCATGATCGGCGGCAATATGGAAGCCCATCCCGGCCTGGTGCAGCGGGTGCTGGACGAAGGCCATGAGATCGGCAATCACACCTATACCCATCCCAACCTCGCCGACACGCCTCTGGGTGCGGTGCGGGTGGAGTTGAACGCCAC
This sequence comes from Alphaproteobacteria bacterium, assembly GCA_947379335.1. Taxonomy (GTDB): domain Bacteria; phylum Pseudomonadota; class Alphaproteobacteria; order Micropepsales; family Micropepsaceae; genus Rhizomicrobium. The sequence goes on from CANCMM010000356.1 coordinate 2,823, forward strand.
CCAGCGCCTATTCGAGGCGCTGACCGGCCGCTCCATGCGCCTGTTCCGCCCGCCCTATCTCGCCGACACCGAACCCGGCGATGCCGCCGAGATCGCGCCGATCGAGCTGGCGCAGAAACTGGGCTACACCACCATCAGCACCAACATCGAGACGCTGGACTGGCGGGGCCTGACGCCCGACCAGATGATGAAGCGCACGCTGGAGCTGGTCTACAACGACAATGAAGACCTGCGCGGCAACATCATCCTGATGCACGATTCCGGCGGGTACC
>CANCMM010000357.1:0-3083 GCA_947379335.1 Alphaproteobacteria bacterium
GTGACACCAGGATGTGATAGGTTTGCGGCGCCTTGGGACCGTGTTTGGCGATGGCGGCCAGCGAGAATTCGCGCACCCCCGATCCCAGGTCGCACAGCAGATATTCTGGCCCGCCAACATCCACCTGCACGCAGGAGGAGTTGCCGCCAAAGGTCCCGGATTCGGCGAAGCTCAGTTCCTGCTCGCAGAAAGCTTCCGCTTTTTCCGGCGTGTCGAGATTCTTGCCGGCGCCCTTGACCAGCGCATTGACCAGTTTCTTGCGGACACCTTTGGCGCCCAGCGGCGTGGGCAAGGAGCCGCGTGTTCCCCAGAAGGTGACTTTCATGATTTGGACACGCCCAGTTCGGCCGCGGCGACGGTGTCGAACACCGAAAACACCTGGTTGAACTTGGTGATGGTGAAGACTTCCGCCACCAGTGGCTGCAGCGCGGCGACGGCGAAGTTCTTGTTCGCCGCCTTGGCGGCCTTGTGCACAATCATCAGGGCGCGCAGGCCCGCGCTGCTCACATAGTCAACGCCGGACATGTCCAGGATCAGGCTGGTCTTGGTCTTTGCCAGGCTGGCGGATAGCGCGGCCTGGAAGCCGTCGGAATTGGACAGGTCGATCTTGCCCGCCGCGGCGGCCACGACAGCGTCGCCCGCGCTCTTCTCTTTCAAATCCATGTTGCCCCGAACGCCCAGCAATGATGCTTTATCGATAGCCTAAGCCGCGGCCCTGTGGCGGGCAAGGGCGCGCGCGCGCCGGCAATCGGCCAAAAACAAGCGATTTCCGCTGTTTGGCCGGGGATCACCAATTTGTCAGTGAGCCGTCTTCCAGGCGGTTCACCGGCAGATAGGCTCTGCTGTAGGGATACTTGGCCGCCAGCTTCTCGTCGATCTCCACACCCAGGCCCGGGCCTTCGCCCGGATACAGCGCGCCGTCCTTGTAAGTGTAAGTGCGCGGGAAGACTTCATCGGTCACTTCGGCATGATGCATCCATTCCTGGATGCCAAAATTGGGGATCGACACGTCGAAGTGCAGCGCCGCGGCCATGCAGACCGGCGACAGATCGGTGGCGCCATGGCAGCCGGTGCGCACATTGTAGAGGTCGGCCAGGGCGGCGATGCGGCGCAGATGGGTAATGCCGCCGGCATGCACCACCGTGGCGCGAATATAGTCGATCAGCTGTTCTTCGATCAGCTGCTTGCAGTCCCAGATGGAGTTGAAGACCTCGCCCACCGCCAGCGGGGTGACGGTGTGCTGGCGGATCAGGCGGAAGTTGGCCTGGTTCTCGGCCGTCACCGCATCCTCCAGCCAGAACAGGCGATAGGGCTCCAGTTCCTTGCCCAACCGGCCCGCTTCGATCGGGGTCAGGCGGTGATGCACGTCATGCAACAGGTGCACGTCCCAGCCCAGCACGTCGCGCGCTTTTTTGAATAGTTCCGGGACTGAGCGCAGGTACTTCTCGCTGGACCAGGCGTATTCGGAAGGAATGTCGCTATCGGCGGGATCATAAGGCTTGCCCGCCTTGCCCACACCGTAAGTGGCTTTCAGTCCCGGCACACCGGCCTGCAGACGCACGGCCTTATAGCCTTCGGCGATATATTTCTGCGCCTTCTCCAAGGTCTCTTCGATGCTGGTGCCGTTGGCATGGGTGTAGACCATGGCGCCGTCGCGGCTCTTGCCGCCCAGCAATTGATACAGCGGCAAGCCCGCCACCTTGGCCTTGATGTCCCACAGCGCCATGTCCACCGCGGCGATGGCAGCCATGGTCACCGGCCCACGCCGCCAGTAGGCGCCGCGATAGAAATACTGCCAGGTGTCCTCGATGGTGTGGGCGTCGCGCCCGATCAGGCAGGGCACCAGGTGATCAGTGAGGTAGCTGGCCACCGCCAGTTCACGGCCGCTGAGGGTGGCATCGCCCAGGCCGGTGACGCCGTCCGAGGTTTCGATTTTCAGGGTGACGAAATTACGTCCAGGACAGGTGACGATGACCTTGGCGGACACGATCTTGAGCACGGCGATCCCCTTCAACCCGAATGCGCGGTCTGGAGCCGCCATGCTCTGTTTTACGCGGTTTCACGCGATTGCGAAAGAATTGCGCAATGTACGGAAAAGCGCGGGTTACCGGGCTTTACGGCACCCGCGCGGCGTCTATTATCCTGCGCCAAAAGCCGGCCCAAAAAATTCAGGGAAATCGCCATGCGTTTCAGGACCTATGCCATTGCTTCCGCCGCGCTTGCCCTGTCGGCGGCGGTGGGTTTTTCGGCAACCAAGCCGGCCCAAAAAGGCCCCCTGACGACACATCTCAACCGGCCTTGGCCTGCCAAGGTCCAGACCAAGCAGCCCAAGTTCCCTCCATCGCTGTCGCCGGCGCAGGAGGTAAAGACTTTTCACATGGCGCCCGGTTTCCAGTTGCAACTGGTGGCCTCCGAGCCGCTGGTGGTGGACCCGATCCTGGCCGAGTTCGACGGTGACGGGCGTCTTTGGGTCGTCGAGATGCAGGGTTATGCCGTGGGCCAGAAGATGGTCAACATGACCGAGCCGGTCGGCGATGTGGCGATCCTGGAAGATACCGACGGCGACGGCATCTATGACAAGCGCACCGTATTCCAGGACAAGCTGGTGCTGCCGCGCGCGCTGAAGATCCTGGATCATGGTTGCGCCCTGATCGGCGAGCCGCCGAATCTGGTTAAGGCCTGCGACACCAATGGTGACCTGAAGGCCGACACCAAGGATATTATCAAGGACGGCTTCGGTCGCGTCGGCAATATCGAACATGCCGCCAACGCGCTCTATTGGAGCATGGACAACACCATCAACATCGCCGAGCACAATTACAATGTGCTGCCCAAGGACGGCGGCAAGTTCGAGGTGGTGCCCAATCTGGTGCGCGGCCAGTGGGGCGTGACGCAGAATGACGGCGGGCTTGTGTTCCGCAACTTCAACACCGATCCGCTGTTCGCCGATTATGTCCCGGCGCAGTATTATGTGCGCAATCCCGACCTGACGCGCACCGCAGGCCTGTACGAAAACTTGGTGGACCAGGCCAAGTCGGCCGTGTGGCCGGTGCGCCCCACGCTTGGCGTCAATCGCGGCTATC
>CANCMM010000358.1:0-3067 GCA_947379335.1 Alphaproteobacteria bacterium
CAGCGCGCCGACCAGGTGGAAGCGGCCTGGGCGCTGGTCGAGCCGGTGCTGCAAGGCTGGCGGGACACCAATCCGCGTCACTTCCCCAATTACGCGGCCGGCAGCGAGGGTCCCATCGCGGCCAACGATCTGTTGGCCAAAGACGGCCGTTCCTGGCGCGCCATCCGCATTCTGGGCGGCAAATGGGCCCCACTTCAGAAAACAAAGTCGCTGGCACCTTGGAAGTGGTGAAGGACGGTGCCGCCCTGGCGACACGGGCGGCCGAGATTATCGCGGGCCGCCTGAAAGCGGCGCGCTATCCTTTCCGTCTTGTGCTGTCGGGTGGATCGACCCCGCGCGCCACCTATCAATTGCTGGCCTGCAAGGACATCGACTGGGATTGCGCCGAGCTGTTCTTCAGCGATGAGCGTTTCGTGCCGCCGGATCATAAGGACTCCAACTACCGCATGGTGCGTGAAAGCTTGTTGTCGAGTGAATTTGTGAATCCGCGCAAGCTGCTGGCCATTCCCACCGACGGCACGCCGCAAAGCGCCGCTGACCGCTATGACGAGACCCTGCGCCAGCAATATGGCGCCGGCACGTTGGAAGCCGGTGTACCGCTGTTTCACCTCACCCTGTTGGGGCTGGGCGATGATGGCCATACCGCGTCCCTGCTGCCGGGCCAGCCGGTGTTGCAGGAAATGGATCGCTGGGCGGCGGCAGTGCCGCAAGGGCGCGGCGAGCCGCGCATCACCCTGACCTATCCGGCGCTCAATTCCAGCGAGTTAATTTTGTTTCTGGTGTCTGGCGCGGGCAAGCGCGACGCGCTGGCCCAGGCGCGCGGCGGCATCGGACCCGCCGGCGGGATCAAACCGCAGGGCGAAGTGTTGTGGTTGGTAGACGAGGCGGCGGCGGGGGAGGAAGACCAAGGTTACGGCTTTTGACAGCGCGTATTGAAGATTATGCCATGATCGGGGATTGCCGCACCGCGGCGATCGTCTGCCGGAGCGGCTCCATCGACTGGCTGTGCCTGCCGCGCTTCGATTCCGCGGCCTGCTTTGCCGCGCTGCTGGGCAATTTTCCCCAGGCATTTTCCGATGTCGCTCTGGTCAATACGGCGCCAAACCTGATGATGACCGCCGGCAAGAAGAAGAGGATCCGCCCCCGTGCCCGCCGCTAAACAAATTCTTTGCATCGATGTGGGTGGCTCCGGCCTCAAGGCTGCGATCATCACGCCGCGCGGCCGCTATGTCGCCAAACGGGTGCGGATCAAGACGCCCAAGCAGCGCAAGCCGCGCCAGATCGTGGCGGCGCTTGCCAGGCTGGTGGCGCCGCTGGGAAAATATGATCACGTCACCATCGGATTTCCCGGCGCCGTCAAGCACGGCAAGGTGATCAGCGCGCCCAATTTCGGCACGGAGGACTGGAAAGGCTTTGCCCTGGCGGCGGTTCTGCAGAAGAAATTGAAGAAGCCGGTCAAGCTGCTCAACGATGCCGACGTCCAGGGCCTGGCGGTAATCAAGGGCAAGGGGCTGGAACTGGTCTGCACGTTGGGTACTGGTTTCGGCACCGCCTGGTTCCGCGACGGCGAATTGATGCCGCACATGGACCTGGCGCACCTGGTCATGCACCCCCAGGATGATTTCGACGTGGTGGTCGGCGACGTCACCCGCCGCCAGATCGGCAATGCGCGCTGGAACAAGCGAATCAAGAAGCTGATCACGGTCTTGCAGACCGTGTTCAACTATGACCATCTGTATCTTGGCGGCGGCAATTCCTCCGATGTGAAGTTCAAGCTGCCGCGCAATGTGACCATCGTCTCCAATGATGCGGGGATGGAAGGTGGCGCCTATGCCTGGAAGCGCCCCAAGAAATAACGGAACCTGACAGCCTGTTCGCGCGCTTCGATCCCATTGGATCGAAGCCCATTTCATTGCCGTTTTGTGAAGCCGGGCCGTAGCGAACGGAAAGCCCTGATGATGCCGCCGGTGAGTGGTAACACCGCCCTGTTTTTGGACATTGACGGTACCTTGCTGGATCTGGCGCGTACGCCCGATCGTGTGAAGGTGCCGCGCGACAAGGATGCCGTGGCGCGCGAAAACCTGGCGCTGCGCGAGTTCATTTCCCCTACAGCACCGGCTGCAACTGTCCCAACGCTCCCGCCAGCATCACGACAGTAAGTCCCAGACCCAGCTCAAAGGCGGCGTTGCGGGCGATTGTCCGGTCATTCGCCCGCGGCATCAGCCTGAAGCGGTTGACGGCCGCCAGTCCCAGCATGATCGCGACCAGCGCCAGCTTGGCGCCCAGCACGCCCAGATAAAGCGGCGCCGGCGCGCCGTGACCCAGCAGGATGGAGGCGGCATTGATCAGCCCCGTCATCACCAGCAGCAACACAGCCGCCATCGCCCAGTCGGAGAACAGCGACAGGGCCAGGAGGATGTTGGGCTCCTTGCGGCGAAACAGCATCGCCAAAACCGCCAGCCCGCCGATCCAGAAACCGCAGGCCAGCAGATGCACGCCATCGAGGCTCGCGCCGATTGCGATAAAACCGGCCGGGCTGGATTGCGCGGCATGGCTGGTGGCGGCGGGCAGAGCCAGCGCCAGCGCCGCCAGCGCGACCGCCAGCTTGCGGCAGCGGCGCAGACCTGTCAGCAGGGCCAGACCCAGCAGCGACACCAGTCGCAGCAGGAAGACTTGTCCAAACAGGGTGTCGGTGGCGGTCTGGGCCAGGACTTGGCCGTCCAGCCGGTCGGCCATCTGCTGCGCCGCCAGCGCCAGCCAGGGGAGGGCCGCCAGCAAAGCCAGAATCAGAATGGCCCAGCGAAATCCCTGCCAGCGCAGCGGCGTGATGACGGGCAGTTTTGCGCGTAGCAATGTCTCGAAGGCGCATCCACCGAACAACAGCATCGCGGCGGCGTAATAGACGCCGCGCGCCATGCCCGGGATCACGGAACGACCTTGAAGCCGAAGCTGCCGCTAAGCTTGTGGGTGTCATGGCCCACCGCCTGCCAGGTGACCTTGTAGGCACCGGGCTTCAGTCCGATCGGCAGCAGGGTGATGGTGGCGCCGCCCACCGACTTGGGCACCG
>CANCMM010000359.1:0-3063 GCA_947379335.1 Alphaproteobacteria bacterium
CTGTGGGCCGGGATGCCGGGCTTCCTGAAGCCCATCATACGGTCGCGCCCCGTACAGGGCACGCTGGCCTTCCTGCTGAATCCGGTGATGGCGCCGTTCCTGTTCGTGGGGCTGCTCTATTTCTGGCTGATCCCGCAGATCCATACCCGCGTCATGCTGGATGCCAACTTGTACGAGCTGATGAACTGGACCATGGCCATCAACGGCGTGATGTTCTGGTCGCTGATCCTGGACAGCCGGGCCAAACCGCCGGCGCGGCTCTCGCACCTGATGCGCGCCGCCCTGATCCTGGTGATCGAGCTGCCGCAGATGGTGCTGGGCGCCATCCTGTCCCTGACCGAGCATGACATTTACCCGGTCTATATGATCTGCGGCCGGGTGCTGGACATGACGGCGCTCAATGACCAACATTATGGCGGTTTGATCATCTGGCTGCCCGGGACCTTGACCAGTTTCGCCGCCATGATCGTGGTGCTGGTCACCATGCGTCTGAACGAAGAAAGAGCAGAACGTGAAGCGGCTTAGTCTTGTCATTCTTCTGGCGACAGCCTTGCCGGCGAGCGCCGCACCGTTCGACATCACCGGCGCCTGGTTCCGCAGCCTGCCGGGCAAGCTGCCGGCCGGCGGCTATTTCACCGCCCAGAACAATAGTCGCCGTGATGTCTCGATCACCGGTGCGCGCTCGGACGCCTGCGGCATGCTGATGATCCACCAGTCGTCCAACAAGGGCGGCATGAGCGGCATGGACATGATGGATACGGTCAAGGTGCCGGCGGGCGGGCAGGTCACGTTCGCGCCCGGCGGCTATCACCTGATGTGCGAAGGCGCCAAGATGAAGATCGGCACCAAGGTGCCGGTGCTGATCAACCTGTCGGATGGCACCACCGTGGCGGTGGCCTTTGACGTCAAGGGCGCGACGGGGAAGTAATAGACGCCGCTTTGCCCCATGCTATGGTCGTGCAGGGGAGCAGCATGACCAATCCGGATCAGAACCAGGTTTTCGCCAAATGCGCGGTGCGGCTGATCCCGTTCCTGATGCTGCTCTATTTCGTCAATTACCTGGACCGGGTGAATGTCGGCTTCGCGGCCCTGACCATGAACAAGGATCTGGGCTTTTCGCCATCGGTCTATGGCGCGGCCGCCAGTATCTTCTTCATCAGCTATGCGATCTTCCAGATTCCCGCCACCATGTTCGTGGCGCGTCTGGGCCACAAGCGCGCCATTTGCATGGTCATGGCGTTCTGGGGGGCGGTGTCGGCCGCGACGTCGCTGGTCACCGAGCCTTACGGTTTTTACGCCGCGCGCTTCCTGTTGGGTGTGGCGGAGGCCGGATTTTTCCCGGGCATCATCCTGTACCTGACCTTCTGGTTTCCGCGCGAATACCGTGCCCGCTTCACCGCCATCTTCATGACCGCCATTCCGCTGTCTTCGACCTTTGGCGGACCGCTGTCGGGACTGCTGCTGCAACTGGACAGCCTGGGCGGTTTGCGCGGCTGGCAATGGCTGTTCCTGATCGAAGGATTGCCGGCTTGCGCGCTGGCGCTGGCGGTACTGAAATTCCTGCCCGATGGTCCGGCCCAGGCCAGCTTCCTGTCACAGGCCGAGAAGGACACCATCACCGCGCGGCTGGCGGATGAGCGCCCGGCAACCCATACCAGCGTGTGGCCGGGGATTTTCGATCTGCGTGTGCTGCTGCTGGGCCTTGTGGGGACCGGCATCAACTCCGCCATCTTCGGCACCCAGTTGTGGATGCCACTGATCATCAAGTCGCTGGGCTATTCCAACCTGGCCACGGGTTTCATCATTGCCGTGCCCTGGATGCTGGGGATCGTCGTCATGATCTTGGTGGCCCGCTCCAGCGACCGTCGGGGCGAGCGGCCCTGGCATGTCGCCATATCGCTGGCCATCGCGGCCTGCGGATTTGTGATCGCGGCCATGGCGACCAATCCCTATGTGGTGATGGGGGGGCTTTTCGTCGTCGTGCTGGGGATCATCGGCCATTACGGGCCCTTTTATACGCTGGCTTCATCCTTCTTTTCGGGCCGGGCGGCGCCAGCCTCAATCGCGGCGGTGAACCTGCTGTCCACCGGGCTGGGCGGGTTTATCGGGCCAAACCTGATCGGCCAGCTCAAGCAGTCGACCGGCGGTTATCCCGCCGGCATGCTGGCGCTGGCGGTGGGGCTGGCCATCTCGGTCACCCTGGTGCTGACCTTGCGCCGGGTGATGGCGGTGCGGACGGCAATCGCCTAGCGCGCGTCTTCTTCCTGAAGTTCGGCAAATGACACATGGCACGAACCGCCATGCTTCTGGAAATAGCGCTGATGGCTTTCCTCGGCCTTCCAGAAGGTGGGGGCGGGTTCGATCTGGGTGACGATCGGCTTGCTCCACTTACCCGACGCCGCGAGCTTGTCCTTCTCCTCGGCGGCGATGCGCGCCTGCTCCTCGCCATGGGTGAAGATCACCGAGCGGTACTGGGTACCGAAGTCGGGGCCCTGGCGGTCCTTCTGGGTGGGGTTGTGCATCCGGAAGAACAGCTGGACGAGGGTGGCGTAGGAAACCTTGGCGGGGTCGAATGTCACCTCCACCACCTCGGCATGGTAGGTGTCGCCGCTACAGACCTGACGGTAGGTGGGGTTGTCGCCGGCGCCGCCGGCATAGCCGCTGACCGCGTCGCTGACGCCCGGGACCTGGCGGAAGAAGTCCTCCACCCCCCAGAAACAGCCTGCGCCAAAGAGTGCCTTTTCCATCTCAAACCTCACGCCGAATTTGCTTCCATAGTACGCGCCAAACCCGATGCAGTTACATCCTCCCCCGTGCGCGCAGCGCATAACGGGGGAGGTGCCCAGTAGCAGCGCCTGCGCTGCGAATGGGCGGAGGGGTCATACCTGAAGCCGCGCAGGATGCATGCCGGTTACATCCCCTGCGGCAACGGTTATAGAGGCGCATGGCCCCGCCAAAGTCATCCCATGTTTCGCGTGTCACCCGGCCGATGGGGGACGCGAAGCGCTTCGCAAATCGCTTTAGCCTTCCGGCCTATCCCGTTGTCCGGCCAATAATTGTCCG
>CANCMM010000360.1:0-3063 GCA_947379335.1 Alphaproteobacteria bacterium
GGCCATGACCGCCATGGCGCACTTCAAAATAAAGCCTGTCGTCGGAGGAGGCCATGGTTCCAACCGGCTCGCCCGCCAACAACTGATCGTTTGGCTTTACCGTCACACGTCCCAGTCCCGCCAAGATCACATCGTAGCCGGTGGTTATCTCCAGGATCAACACTTGTCCGGCCTTATGGTAAGGGCCGGCGTAAAGAACTTTTCCGTCCGCCGGGGCAATGACTTGGGCCCCGGGGGCGGTTGCATAATAGAGGCCCGAATTGGCGGCATCCCCGCCGCCCACCACCGAACCCACCACCGGTTCCAGCAGGGAATTCTTGGCCAGCCCCCCCAGGGAACCGGTATTTTCCGCGGTCACCACGACGACGCTTTGATCCGGGGCGCCACCCTGGCGCAGCGCCTTGACCCGCGCCAGCAGCGCCTGGAAGTCAGCGGCCTGCCGCGCCACCAGTTCCAGCTGCGACTTGAGGGTTCCATAGCTTTGGGCGGCGCCGGCGGCTTCCTGTTCCTTCCTTGCCAGAAGTTCATCCAGTTCCCCGCGCGCGATGGTCAGGCGCGCAGCTGTATCGGCAGCCTCGGCCTGCTGCTGTTCCAATTCCTTGCGCGTGCGCTTGAGGGCGTCGATACGCCGCGACAGGCTGGCGGCCTGGGCATAGACCGAGGGCAGAGATGCGCCGATCAGCATCGAGCCCCGCGCCGCGCCCAGTGCATCGTCAGGACGCATGGCCAGTGCCGGCGGCATGTCATGCTGCAACCGTTCCAGCACGCCGATCAGCTTGGTCACCGCCACCCGGTCATTGGCGAACCCGGCGCTGAGACGCGCATCTTCTATGGTGAGCTGGATGATCCGGGCATTGTTGTCCACCTGCTGGCGTTCCAGGCTTTCGATGCGCGCGGCGGTGGCGATCAGCTTCTTGCGCAAGGCAGCGGCCTCGGCTGCCAAGCTCTCGCTTTTTTCCCGGGCGCTGGCCAGTTGCGGCTGGCCCTGTTTCAATTCCGACGACAGGCTTTGCAGCTGTTGTGAACTGGACGGCAATTTCGCCAGGGACTTGCCGGGCAAGGCGTGACTGAGATCCATCACCGGTTCGGGTGCCCGGGCGACAATCGGCGCGGGGCGCGGCGTCGGCTTGATGACATCGACGCGCTGAAGAATTTTCACCGGCCGCGCCGGTTTCGCCATCACCGGCGATGCGGCGACCAGCAACGACAGGAAGAGCGCGCGCCTCACGCGCCGCGCACCAGCAATGGCTCTTTTACAAGCAAAGAGTGGCCGGTCATCAGCGCAGGCTGGGCAAGACCCATCATGTCCAGCACCGTGGGTGCGACATCGGCCAGGCGGCCATTTTCAAGCCCGCACCCCTGCGGCGCACCGAACACCAGAATCGGCACATCCAGCGTGGTGTGCGCCGTGTAAGGCTCATGGGTGTGCGGGTCTTCCATCATCTCGATATTGCCGTGGTCGGCAGTCAGCAACATCCGGCCGCCGACCTTCTCCAGCGCCGTGCGCAAGCGGCCCAGACATTCGTCGATCGTGTCCACCGCCTTGATGGCGGCGCTCATGATGCCGGTATGGCCTACCATGTCGGGATTGGCATAGTTGCAGACGATCAGGTCGTATTTGCCTGACAGGATCGCCTCTTCCAGCTTGTCCGTCACCTGATAGGCGCTCATCTCCGGCTTGTGATCATAGGTTGCGACCTTGGGGCTGGGCACCAGGATGCGGTCCTCGCCTTCGAACACGTCTTCGCGACCGCCGTTCAGGAAGAAAGTGACATGGGCGTATTTCTCGGTCTCGGCGATGCGCAGCTGCTTCATGTGATGTTCGGCGATCACCTGGCCCAGAGTCTCGCGCACATCTTCGGGCGGAAACACCGCGCCCATCAGCGGTTTCAGCGCCTCAGAATATTCGGTGAGGCCCGCCGCAGCGCCGAATGACGCCACGCGCGTGCGCGCAAAGCCGGCGAAACTCTTGTCCAGCAGAGCGGCGGAAATTTCCCGCGCCCGGTCGGCGCGAAAGTTGGCGAACAACAGCACGTCGCCATCTTCAACCCCGGCATAATCGCCCAGCACACAGGGCAGCAGGAATTCGTCGGTGACATCGGCCTGGTAAGACGCATCGATCGCTGCGGCCGCATCGTCGAAGCGCCGGCCCGAAGCCTCGACGATCGCGTCATGACATTGCTGCACCCGGTCCCAGCGCTTGTCGCGGTCCATCGCGTAATAGCGTCCCGATAACGTGGCGAGTCGCACCCCGGCCAGGCCCTGGATGTCACCCGAAAATTTCGCCACAAACCCGCGCCCGCTCTTGGGCGGGGTGTCGCGGCCATCCAGAAAGGCATGCACAAACACCGGCACACCGGCGGTGCTGACGATCTTCACCAGGGCGGCGATGTGATCCTGATGGGAATGCACCCCGCCAGGCGACAACAGGCCCATGATATGCACCGCGCGCTGGGCGCTTTTGGCCTTGTCGATCAGCGCCAGCAGAACCGGGCGGCGCGCCAGCGATCCATCCTCGATGGCGACGTCGATGCGTGGCAGGTCCTGGGCCACTACCCTCCCTGAGCCGATATTCATGTGTCCCACTTCGGAATTGCCCATCTGGCCCTTGGGCAATCCCACCGCGCCGCCCGAAGTCGCCAATAGCGCATGCGGGCATTCCGCCAGCAGCCGCGTGTAGTTGGGCGTGGTCGCGGCGGCGATGGCATTGTCGGGTGCGGGATCGGGCCGCCAGCCCCAGCCATCCAGAATGCAAAGCAGCGTGGTGGGCATGAAGAATCCTGAAACGATGTACGAAAATAGGAAGCCGCAGCCCGCCTGTCTATCCGCTTAGCGGAAATCCGGGCCTGCCACCCAGATCACCAGCGACTTGCGCACGCCCGATTCGGTGGGCGACACCCGGTGCAGGACATAGGAGGGGAAAGCGACAATCGTTCCCCGGGCGGTTTCCGCCGGATAGGCGCCATCGCCGGCCTCGATCACCAGGCGGCCACCTTCATAATCGGCGGGATCGGACAGTTGCAGACTGAGCGAAATCTTGCGCGGTTCCGGATTGTGGGCGCC
>CANCMM010000361.1:0-3060 GCA_947379335.1 Alphaproteobacteria bacterium
CAGGACGGGTCACATCGTTCAGCGTGTCGCTGCCGTCCAGAATCTCTATCAAGGTCTTGCGCGCGCGGGCAACCCGGCTCTTGACCGTGCCCACGGCGCATTTGCAGATGGCGGCGGCGTCTTCATAGGAAAAACCGCCCGCACCCACCAAAATCAGGGCTTCGCGCTGTTCGTCGGACAGGTGTTTGAGGGCGCGCACCGTGTCGGACAGTTCGGCCGAATGGACCTGGTCCTCGCCGCCGCCGGGAATGCGTTCGGCAGCTTCCTGGTCCCAGGGCGCCTGGCGCCAGGCGCGGCGGCGGTCGGAGTAGAACTGGTTGCGCAGGATGGTGAAGAGCCATGCCTTGAGATTGGTGCCCGGAATGAAGCTGGAGCGGCTCTGCCAGGCCTTGACCAGGGTTTCCTGCGCCAGGTCGTCGGCGGCTTCCTGATTGCCGGTCAGCGAGCGGGCAAAGGCGCGCAGGAACGGCACCAGGCCAAGCAGTTCGGATTTGAAGTCCGGGTTTTCCGGCTTCTGGGAAAAGGCAGACGGGGCGGAGCTGGGCATCACGATACCTTCTTCCCCCCCTTGTCCTCAGCTTCGTCAATCTGACGCAGCAAATCCATGAAATCCTCAGGCACCTGCTCCTGCGCGACATCGTCGTACATGCGGCGCAGTTCGCGGCCGATGGCCCGCTGCCTTGCCCGGATCGCCCGGGCCTTTTCGGAGGGCTTTTCTTCGTTAGCCACGTCCATATCCCATTGCTGCGTCATGTTTGCCCAAACCATTTCCTGGTTCGGCGCTGGCCCGGAAAACCCGGAAAAGCGCCATATTTCGACGTCTCAGCCCCATGCCAGTTCCCTTCCCTTGGTTCCAAACGAACAGATTTCACGATGGTTCCGGCAGGCTAGGGAACTTTTTTGGCTGGCGTAAGTTCCTCCCCTGAGCTTTTCTCTGGGCCGAAGGAGCCTTTTTCCATGAGCATGTCGCAAACCCTTGCGCCGCATCTTCCCTATTTGCGCCGTTACGCGCGCGCCCTGACCGGGTCACAGTCCAGCGGGGACGCCCATGTCCGGGCCGCCCTGACCGCCCTTCTGGCGGGCGATCAAAGCCTTATCGAGGGGGTCCCGCCGCGGGTGGGCCTGTACCGGATCTTTCATGCCATCTGGCAGTCCGGCGCCGAGCATTTCGACAATGAAGCCCCGGCCGCCGGCCACAGCCCCGAAAGCCGCCTGAAGTCCCTGTCCGCCACCAAGCGGGCCGCCCTGCTTTTGACCGCCGTGGAAGCCTTCAGCCTGGAGGAAGCCGCCTTCATCGTGGACGAAAGCCCCGAGGAAGTAGAAGCCGCCATCCTGGGCGCGCAGAAGACCATCGACAGCCAGCTGGCCAGCCGCGTCCTGATCATCGAGGATGAGCCGATCATTGCGCTGGACCTGGAAAACCTGGTCACCGAACTGGGCCACAAGGTCGTGGCGATCGCCGCCACCAAGGACGATGCGGTGGCCAAGGCCAAGTCGGAACGTCCCGGCCTGGTGCTGGCGGACATCAACCTGGGTGAAGGCGGCAGCGGCATCGACGCGGTCAGCGAAATCCTGGCCTCGTTCGACATCCCGGTGATCTTCATCACCGCCTATCCGGAAAAACTTCTCACCGGCGAACGCCCGGAGCCGACCTATCTGATCGCCAAGCCCTTCCTTCCGGAAACGGTACAGGCCACGGTGGGACAGGCGCTGTTCTTCCATCCGGTCGCACGCGAAGCCGCATAAATTTTTGTTATTCAGTCATTGGAGAATTCAGTCATGGCCGCCAAGAAAAAGCAGAACGGCAATATCGAAGCGCGGATTGCCGCGCTGAAGGCCGACATCCAGGCGCTGCAAGGCGACATGAAGGGCCTGTATGGCGATGTCAGCGAAATCGCATCCGAACGCGCGGCGCTTGCCATGCGCTCGGCCGAGGAGATCGCCGACCGCGCCGTGGCCCTGGCCGAGGAAGCTGCTGTCCAGGCCAAGGCCACCGCGCTGGAATACAAGGAAGAGGCTGAAGACTGGGCGGACGAGAATGCCGAGGAATTGCGTGACCGCGTCCGCGCCCAGCCCATCCAGTCGCTGCTGATCGCCGGCGGAATCGGCGCCTTTCTGGGCGCAATTTTCCTGCGTCGCTGACGCGCCGCCTTAATTTAATTGCGGCGCGCCGCGCCGAGGGGCGTTAGTAATTTCCCTGTTAAGGACCGCCGTCGTATAATCGGCGACAAAGGGGACCAGACATGTTCGCGCGATTGACCGCCAAGGTGATTTTCGCCGCTGCCGCCATTGCCATGGCGTTTTTTGGCATCGGATTTCTTGGCATGGCGCTGGCCGCGGCCCTGGTCGCTGCGCTGGGCACGGTGGGCGGCTATGCCCTTGCCGGTGTGGTCTTCCTGGTGCCGCCGTTGCTCTGGGCCTTGATCACACATCTGTTCCGCCGCCGCCGCCCATCGCAGCAGCAAGCCCCCAACAGCGACCTGACCCGCGTGCTGTTCGCCGCGGTTGCGAAAGAAACGCCCTGGGTGGCCATTGTCGGCGCCGGGCTGATTGGTGTGGCCAATCTGTTTCTCAACCGCAACAAATCCTCCAAATAAGACCCCCTGATCGCGTCCACCCTGTGGATGGATGGGAACCTGCGCCCGGCAGCGGCGTTTTTGTGACCTACACTCGTTGGGAGCAAACGGCATGCTGGGTTGGGCGCTTACTTTTCTGATCCTCGCACTGGTCGCCGGGTATATGGGCTTTTTCGGTTTGGCAGGATTGGCGGCAACCGTCGCCAAGCTGCTGCTGGTGGTGTTCCTGATCCTGCTGATCGTCAGCGCCTTTTCCGGGGCACTCAGGGGCAGGCCGCCGGCGATCTGATTTTTTCGAAGGGAGATTGCGCATGCGTATTCCCGCCTTCCTGATTGAGCATCCGCTGGAGACCCTGATCGCCGGGGTGCTTCTGGTTGTGATGCTGTTCGGGTCCTCTGACCGGCATGCCGCGGAAGTCGCGGCCCAGCCTCCGGCCGCCCAGGTGGCAGCCATGGACAAGATGTAAATTTTTTTGGGTGGCGC
>CANCMM010000362.1:0-3059 GCA_947379335.1 Alphaproteobacteria bacterium
CGTGCTGCTGATGGGCACGATGGAAGCGGGCGTCATGTTCTTCGCCCAGTCTGCGCTGCAGAATGCCCTGAACGACACCGCGCGCCTGGTGCGCACCGGCCAGACCGCCTGTTATACCACCAGCGCCGGCAGCTGCGTGGCCATGACCCAGGCGCAGTTCAAGACCAAGTTGTGCTCCCAGGTTTCCACGCTGCTGCAGAGTTGCACCTCCGGCGGCCTGCAGTTCGACGTGAATGCGTATCCCAGCGGCTACAGCACGGCCGCCAACAGCTCGCCGCTGGACAGCAGCAAGAATCTCAACAACCTGACGGCGTTCAATGTCGGCAGCGCCTGCGACGTGGTGCTGGTGCGCGCCTTCTACAAGTGGCCGGTCTTCACGCCGGGCCTGAACTATTTCATGGCGAATGTGGCGGGCAACTATCATCTGCTGGCCACCGCGGCGGCCTTCCGCAACGAGCCCTTCGACACCAACACGGGCGGCTGCACATGAAGTGGCGCGGCTTCCGCAAATCCAATGACGGCGCCGCGGCGGTGGAGTTCGCCATCCTGCTGCCGCTGCTGATCTCGATGTTCTTCGGCGTGGTGGAAACCTCGCTGGCGCTGTTGTGCCGCGCCGACGTGTCGGTGATGGCCTCGACCGCCGCCGACCTGATCTCGCAGGTCAATGCCGCCAGCACCACCGACATCACCAATGTCTATTCCGCCGCCGGCACGATCCTGTATCCCTATTACGATCCGTCCAACGGCAGCGCCAAGCCGACCATCCGCCTCACCAGCGTGATCTATGACACGACCAGCCAGAGCACCACAGCCGGCAAGGTCGCCTGGACCTGCACGCAATCCGGTTCGGGAACACTGTCGCCGAGCTCGCGCACCGTGGGCGCCACCGTGACCTTGCCTCAGGCGCTGATGACAACCAATGGCAGCGTGATCATCGCAGAGATCGCCTATAACTACGTCTCGCCCACCACCAAGGTGATCACCGGGCCGATCAACATGACCAACAATTTTTATACCAAGCCGCGCCGCATCGCGCAGATCGCCGCGCCCAGCTCCTGCACGTAAGTCAGCGGGGCCTGATAAGCCTTTCCTACGCCACCGACGCCACCAGCAAACCCTCTCGCGTATAGATCGCGCCGCGCCCCGGGGCGCGGATGCGCCCCTTAAACAACCAACCGCGGCGCGGGTTATCGCGGACGGATCAGCCCTTCTTGCGCCACGGATGCCACGAGCGCGCCTTCGCGCGTATAGATCGCGCCGCGGTTGAACCCGCGCGCACCCGACGCCGAAGGACTGTCCTGGACATAGAGCAGCCATTCATCGGCACGGAACGGGCGGTGAAACCACATGGCGTGATCCAGGCTGGCGACTTGCACATTGGAGAAGATGCTTTTGCCATGGGGCAACAGCGAGGTGTCCAGCAGCGACATGTCCGAGACAAAGGCCAGCAGCGCCCGGTGCAGCACCGCGTCATCCGGCACGGCGCCGCGTGTCCGCAGCCAGATATGATCCAGGGGACTGCGCGCCGGGCGGGTCTCACCCAAGGGCCCGCGTCCCAGTACCGAGCGTGTTTCAAAGGGCCGCTCGCGCGCCACCCAGGCGCGGGCCGCACCCGTCAGCGTTTCATCGCGCAGCAGCACCTGTTGATCGTCTTCCAGGTTTTCGGGCGGCGGCACTGCCGGCATATGGGACTGGTGCTCGAAGCCGTCTTCGCTTCTCTGGAACGAGGCCGCCAGGATGAAGATCTGCAGACCATTCTGTAGCGCCACCACCCGGCGGGCACTGAAGCTGGCGCCGTCGCGTGATCGGTCCACTTCATAGCGAATCGGCACCTTGGGATCGCCGGGCCGCAGAAAGTAGGCGTGGAAGGAATGACAAAGCCGCCGGGAATCGACCGTTCGCGTTGCAGCAACCAGCGCCTGGGACAGGACCTGGCCGCCAAAAATTCGCATGGCAGGCTCGGGCGGCGAGGTGCCGGCGAAGACATCTTGCCCGGTCTTTTCAAGGTCGAGCAGCGCCAGCAATCGGGTCAGTGCGGTATCGGACATTCTTGGTCCTGAAAGGCAGCCAGTTTTCTTGTTATGTATCTGATTTTAATATATATTATTGAGAATTCGTGGCCGAAGGGCCTTCGCGCCGTGCGAGCCCGCTGAAAAACTGTCAGTTGGCGCGAATGTACTTCCGGATCATTCTCACGGACGGCGCTGTTGCCTCGGTGTCACAGGGCCGGGCTAAAACCTTGGAAACGTACCGCTTAACTCCCGCAAAGCAGCATATCACATGGAGACATATCGGGGGATCACCGTTATAAGCGCTACATTAGTTCTTACGACCGACATGGGGGCGTCCCGTCGGTCGGTATTTTTAAGCGAGGGTAGAAAAATGAAGCTTCGTATGCTCGCCATGGCGACTGTTGCCGCCGCGGCTCTCAGCACACCTGCAATGGCCGGCGACGGCTGGTACTTGGGCCTTGGTGGCGGCTGGGACAACCAGATCGGTTATCGGGTCAAATCCACCGCTGGTGCCCTCGCGGGTGGCGGCGCGAAGATCAATTCGAAGGACAGCGCCATCGGCGTTGCGTCCGTGGGCTACAAGTGGTCGGAAGGCTGGCGCCTGGAGAACGAGTTCTCCTTCACCCAGCATGACACCTCGCTGAACGGCACCGGCGCCTTCAACGCCACCGGCGGCAACCAGATCACCGCCGACATGATCAACCTGACCTACGATTTCCCGATCAGCGACACGTGGAAGTTCACGGTCGGCGGCGGCGTCGGCGTCGGCGGCTTCCGCGGCTCGCTGCGTTCGGTCGGCACCAGCTTCGACCTGTTCCGCGGCGGCCACAGCGCCTTCCAGTGGCAGGCGATCGCCGGCCTCTCGGTTTCGATCGCGCCGGATGTCGATCTGTTCGGTGAATATCGCTATCGCGAGAACGAGACCGACGGCAGCTTCGGTTCGTCCTATACCACTCTCACCCCCGTTCGCATCTCCACGGTTCAGGAGAATGTGGCGTTGTTCGGCCTGCGTTGGTTCCTGACGCCTCCGCCGCCACCCCCGCCCCC
>CANCMM010000363.1:0-3046 GCA_947379335.1 Alphaproteobacteria bacterium
ACGCCCTTCTTCAAGACGGTGCGCGACCACACCATCATGGGCATGTTCGCGGCGCCCCAGCATGGCGGCAACTACAAGAAGGTCGGCTGGACCCAGATCGGCTATGACGACAGCCTGAATTTCCGCGCCCCGTTTGGCGCCTATGACAAAGCTGAGAGCACCTGGTGATGAAAAAATTCAACCCTTCCGAAGAAGTCGATTTCGTTGTCATCGGTTCCGGCGCGGCCGGCGGTGTGATGGCCAAGCAACTGGCGCAAGCCGGTTTCTCCGTCGTGGTGATGGAGCAGGGCAACTGGGGCGCCTATGGCCATGAGCAGGACTATGCCAAGGACGAGCTCTCCAACCGCTTCCCCACCGAACAGGACATGCTGCTGAGCGATCCCAAGCTTCAGCGCAACACCTTCCGCCGCAACGCCAGTGAAAAGGCGGTGGCGGGCAATCACAATTACGGCTGCGTGGTCGGCGGCGGCACCATCACCTATGGCGCGTCCAGCTGGCGGCACCTGCCGTATGAGTTCAACGAAGCCAGCAAGTTCGGCACCATGAAGGGCACCGGCATCGCCGATTGGCCCGTCAGCTATGACGAGCTCGAGCCTTATTACAGCCAGGCCGAATGGGAAATCGGCATCAGCGGTCCCAACATCAAGACGCCGCTGATCGCGCCCATGTCCAAGCCTTATCCCTGCCGGCCGCTGCCGCTGAAAAGCTCCGGCGCCCTGATGCAAAAGGCGGCGGCCAAGCTGAACCTGACCGTGACCCCGAACGTCGCGGCCATCATCACCGAGCCCTATAACGGGCGCAGCGCCTGCATCAATTGCGGCATGTGCTCGGGCTATGGCTGCCAGGTGAAGGCGCGTTCCTCCTCGGCGGTGGCGCTGCTGCCCATCGCGGTGGCGACCGGCAATTGCGAGATCCGCGTCCAGTCCTATGTGCGCGAGATCAATGTCGACGCCAGCGGCAAGGCGACCGGCGTCACCTACTTCGACAAGGCCAACAACAACCGCGAAATCTTTCAGAAGGCCAAGTGCGTGGTGCTGTCGGCCAACGGCACGGAAACCCCGCGCCTGCTGTTGTTGTCCAAGTCCAACCGCTTCCAGAACGGGTTGGCTAATTCCGGCGGCATTGTCGGCAAGTATCTGATGAGCGGTAATGGCGGCGGTGCGTCCGGCCTCTTTGATCAGCCCTTGAACGAGTATAAGGGCGCGGTGACAGGCGCGGCCGTGCTGTCCTATGTGCCTAATGATGTGAAGAATCGCGGCTTTTATGGCGGCGGCCGCATGACGGCGCGCGGCCAGATGTCGCCGATGCAGTACGGCTTGGCGGGCCCGCATGGCGCGCCCAGCTGGGGCGCCGGCTACAAGAAGGCGCTGATGGAACAGGCCAATCGCCGTTTGACGATGGTGAACTTCATTTCGCAGCTGCCGGTGGAAACCAACACCATCGACCTGGACCCCGAGGTGAAGGACGCCTGGGGCCTGCCCGCCATGCGCATCACCTCCACCAGCCATGAGAACGACTTCAAGGCGATGCAGTTCTTCATCGACAAGTCGGCCGAAATCCTCAAGGCGGCCGGCGCTACACAAGTGTGGACCGACCAGGTCAATGACAGCAGGGGCGGGGCGCATGCCCGCGGCACCTGCCGCATGGGCAATGATCCCAAGTCCAGCGTGGTGAACAAGTATCACCGTGCCCATGACGTGCCCAACCTGTTCGTGGTCGACGGCTCCAGCTTCGTCACCGGCGGGCGCAACCATCCCACCATGACGATCTCGGCGCTGGCCTATCGCTGCGCCGACCATCTGGTAAAGGCGGCGAAAACCGGCAACGTCACGATCTGATTTTATTGCGATTGCGAAGCGGCGCTCCACGAAAGTGGGGCGCCGTTTTGCTTTTGAAGATAACTGTCGCCAGATGTCGCCGTTGCGCGATCATGCCTGACAAGAGGCGGCGCGGCTGGCAGTTTGCCGTTCTGTTTTCCATGGGAGCGTTTTGTTCATGCGTCACACAGTCATCGGTTTGCTTGCGGCTTCGACCATCCTCGCCTGCGCCGCCGCCGCGCAGGCGCAAACCGCTAGTCCGCCGGCGGAGCCGGCCGCGGCGCCCGCCGAAGACAAGATGGTCTGCGTCGACGAGAGTGCCGGCGGCAATTCCCGCCTGGGAACGCGCAAGGTTTGCCATACCCAGAAGGAATGGGACGCCCTGCCGCATTCCCGCCGGTAAAAGCGTTGCTTTTCAGTCCGTGCCGGTCCTAGCATCGGCGTCATGATCTCCGACCTGGACATCGAGACCTATCACCGAACCGGCTACCTGGTGGTGCCGGACGTGCTGGATGCCGACATCCTGGCGCGCTGCCGCGCCGCGCTGGACAAGCTGGTCGCTGACGCCGCCTTGGTCGCCGCGCACACCGATGTCTACGATCTGGAGCCGGGTCACACGCCCGAGGCGCCCAAGGTGCGCCGCATCAAATTCCCCGACAAGCACACGCCGGTCTTCTGGGAACTGGCCAATTACCGCCCGATGGTTGCGATCCTGGAACAGTTGCTGGGCCCGTCGGGTGTGCGGCTGCAAAGCTCCAAGATCAATCTCAAGTCGCCCCATTACGGTTCGCCGGTGGAATGGCACCAGGACTGGGCCTTCTATCCCCACACCAATGACGACATGCTGGCGGTCGGCGTGATGCTGGACGACGCCTTTTTGGAAAACGGCCCGCTGATGGTGGTGCCGGGCTCGCACAAGGGCCCTACCTGGAATCATCATTCGGGCGGCCATTTCTGCGGCGCCATGGACCCGACGCGCAAGGAAGTGGATTTCGAATCCGCCGTGCCGCTGACGGGCAAGGCCGGCTCGATGAGCTTCCATCATGTGCGGATGGTGCATGGCTCGGCGCAGAATGTGTCGGACAAGCCGCGCCGGCTGCTGCTGTATGAATTCTCCGCCGGCGACGCATTCCCGCTGATGGGCATCAAGGATTGGGACCAGTACAACCGCAACCTGGTGTCGGGCACGGTGACCAACATCCCGCGCATCGTGCCGGCCCCCGTGCGCA
>CANCMM010000364.1:0-3046 GCA_947379335.1 Alphaproteobacteria bacterium
CGAGCCCAAAGAAAGGATGACCCGGAGGCGGCAATCGCCGTGGTGTCGGAGGGGAAGGACTTGTAGTCGCTGCCATTGGGGCGGCGCTCCTTGACGATCTGCTTGAGGGCAAAGGCGGTGCCCACGGTCAGGGCGCTTTCCACCAGCAACTGCGCTGCACCCACCCGGTCATGCTTGAGAAGCGTAATGCCGCCGGCTACCAGGGGCAGGGCGATGGCGACGCCGGTGCCGATGGTTTCGATGTTCTTCTCGGACTTGGTCAGCGGCGTGGTGTTGGGCGTGAAGGCGAGCGCCGGCGTGGCGGTGGCCAGAATGACCAGGAGGGCGGTCGCGCGAAGAAAGGTCATGTCCCAAAACCCGGTGTTACCCGGCTGTCTTACTTCGCCGGGGGCTGCCCACGCAAACGGGGCAAGATTGAAATTTCCCAATTGATACCACGAACTACTTGCGATCTTGACGAAGCGGGCGGGGCGGCTCATAAGCCGCGCAGGTGCAAGGTCTAGGGAACGTGGGAAAACCACGGCTGCCCCCGCAACTGTCACCGGTGAGCTTTCTCTCACATGTCACTGGGGCCGCAAGGCCTTGGGAAGACGAGTGGAAGCGTTGATCCGGCTAGCCAGGAAACCTGCCTCGCACCGTCGTCTTGTAGCCTGCCGGGGATGGCGGGGTGCAGCGGGGTAAACCGCAGCGGCGACAAAGTTGGAGTCGCGCGGCTTGTGGGGGCCAGTCCCTTTCAAAATACCGCGGTGCGCGCCTCCTGAGCCAGGAGACGTTTTATGAAATCCGTTCTGTTTACTTCCGCCGCCCTGATCGCGCTTGCCGCACCCGCGTTCGCGCAATCGCAGCTGACCTATCCCCATCTGGACGATGAGAATGTGGTGGTCAGCGCCAACCGCCTGCCGACCCCCGTCGCCAACGTCGCCAGCAGTGTCACGGTGATCACCGCCGCCGACATCGAAGCGCGCCAGGACCGCTCGCTGGCTGATGTGCTGCGCGAAGTGCCGGGCCTGAACATCGTGCAGACCGGCGGCGCCGGCGGCCAGACCTCGATCTTCATGCGCGGCAGCAATTCCAACCACACCAAGGTGCTGGTTGACGGCATCGATGTCGGTGATCCTTCCACGCCCACCGGCGCGGCGGACATTTCAAAGTTCCTGGCCGGCGACATCGCCCGGGTGGAAGTGCTGCGCGGCCCGCAAGGCGCGCTGTACGGCTCGGACGCCATCGGTGGGGTGATCAACATCACCACCCAGAGCGGCAACGGCCCGATGAGCTTCCGCGGCAGCGTGGAAGGCGGCTCGTTCGAGACGTCCAACCAGTTCGCGACTCTGTCCGGCCAGGAGGGCGATTTCCACTACCGCGCCACGGTGCAGTATTTCCATTCCGGCGGCACGCCGGTGACGCCGTTGAATCTGCTTCCGGCCGGCGTCGTGCGCAATGACGATGCCTATGACAATGTCACCGCCAGCACCAAGCTGGGTTATGACATCACCGGCAATTTCGATGTCGGCCTGACGTCGCGTTACTACAACAGCATCGGGCGCATCACCGGTGACAGCTTCAATCCGGTCACCTTTGCTTCGACCCCGTCGGCAAAGCAGACCCGCATTGCCAACCTGCAATATGAGACGCGGGGCACGGCGCACCTGGTGCTGTGGGATGGGCGGTTGGACCAGACTTTGGGCTTTGCCTATGGCAGCAACATCATCGCCACCCAGGACCCCAAAAATGGCAATGGCCGCACCAAGGGCGACCGGGTCAAGCTGGACTGGCAGGGCAATGTGAAGCTGGCGGAAGGTGAAACCCTGGTGTTGGGCGCGGAAAGCGCGCGCGACGGTCTGCATCGCGGGTTGTCGTTCGGTTTTCCCACCACCCTGGCGCAGGGCATTACCACCAATGCCGGCTATGCCGAAATGCTGACCGATCTTCCCATCGGTTTTCACAACAGCTTCAGCGTGCGCGATGACGACAATAGCCGCTTCGGCAACCGGGTGACCTGGCGTGTGGCGCCGTCCTGGGTAATCGAGAGCACCGGCACGACTCTGCGCGCCAGCGCGGGCAGCGGCTTCAAGGCGCCGGCCTTGCAGCAGCTGTTCGGCACCTTTGGCGGCAATGCCAACCTGAAGCCGGAAAGCAGCACGGGCTATGAAGCGGGCATTGACCAGAAGATCCTGGGCGATGATTTGACCGGCGGCGTGACCTGGTTCCACAACGACATACGCAACCTGATCACCTCGGGTCCAGCGCCTACTTTCCTGAACATCAATATCGGCCGGGCGCGGACGCAAGGGGTGGAAACCTTTCTGACCTGGAAGGCGCTGGAGACGCTGACCTTCCGTGCCGACTATACCTATACCGACAGCCTGGATGCCACGACGCGGCTGGCGCTGCTGCGGCGGCCGCGCAACAAGGCCAGCTTGGGTGCGGACTGGCAGGCGATGGATGACCTGCAGCTGAACGCCACCCTGCTGTATGTGGGCCAGCAGATCGACGGCAACCGGGACTTTTCCATCCCGCGCCTGAAGAAGTCCGACTATGTCACCCTGGATTTGGCGGTCAGCTACAAGCTGGCCGACATGTGGAGCGTGTTCGGCCGGATTGAGAACGCCACCGATACCAACTATCAGAGTCCGGAAGGCTTCCTGCGCCCAGGGCTAGGTGCCTATGGCGGGATCAAGGTGAACTTGTAAGCATGAAAGCTGGGGTATTCGCGGCGGCTGCTTTGCTCCTGGTTTCGGGGCAGGTAGCCGCCGCGCCTCCGCAAAGAATTATGTCTTTGAAGATCTGCACTGACGAGCTGTTGCTCGACCTGGTGCCGGCTTCGCGGATTGCGTCGGTTACGTTCCTGTCGCGGGAGCCTGCGGCGCTGCGGATGTGGCCGCAAGGCGCGCATGTGCCGGTCAATCATGGCACCGCCGAAGAGATACTGGCGACCCATCCCGACCTGATCCTCACCGATCCTTTCATGGCGCCGTCGTTGCGCCCGCTCATGGCCAGGAGCGGGGCGAAGATTTTGGAAGTGCCGCCGGCCGAGGATTTCGCGCAG
>CANCMM010000365.1:0-3045 GCA_947379335.1 Alphaproteobacteria bacterium
CGGCCACCCAGGCTTCGGCGGCGCCCGCCCCCAAGGCGGCCGCACCCACCGCAGCTGCGCCAGATAAATCAGCTGCACCAAAGGGTTAGACCGGAAACCCCGGCCTGCCAAACGTGCTTAACCCCGGGTTAACACGGTCCCCGCCAGTATTGAAGTCAGAAGGGGAAGTTTGGTGACCGGTACCGTCCGCAACATGGTGTTGGGACTCGCGCTTTGCGCGAGCACTTTGTTGTCTCCAGAGGGCGCATGGGCGGCCGACAGTGTCAGCGGCGTCCTCCAGAACGGCTATGGCCGTCTCAGCTTCAATACCGCATCGAAAATCAGCGCCACCAGCACCGGCGGCGTGCTGGCGATCAGCTTCAGCGACAAGACAGCGATCGATCCGGCCAGCGTCGTGGCTGCCATGCCCAAGGTCATCACCAGCGGCAAGGCCGATGCCGATGGCAAGACCTTGCGCTTTGTCCTGTCCACGCCCGTCAAGCTGCATGTCAGCCAGCTTGGTGCACGCGCCGTGGTGGACCTGGCCGAACCCAATTTCAGCGGCGCGATGCCGGACCTTGTCGCGCCGCCCAAAGCCGCGCCAAAGCCGGTTGATGTCGCTTCGCTGCCCGAAGTGAAGCTGCGCACTGGCGCGTACGAGAAGTTCACCCGCCTGGTGTTCGATTTCCCCAAGGATGTGTCTTACCAGGTGTTTCCCGGCGCCGGGAAAATGACCGTCAAGTTCGCCGCCCCAGTGCGCGCCGATGTCTCGGCCATCGCGCGCTTCGCGCCGCCCTGGGTGAAGAACGCCGCCTGGCGCATTGACGGCCAGTCTACAATTTTCGAATTCGATACCGACTCCGATTCCGGCTACCACGATTTCAAGGACGGCACGCATGTCGTGCTGGATATCCTGGCGCCCAAGACGGACGGCACTGCCTATGTCCCGCCGGGTTCTGCAAAGCCCGCCATTACAAAAATTGATGTCACGGCGATGAAGGCCGCGCCCACTGCCGCACCGGCAGCGGCGATCAAGCCCGGCGCCAGCAACAAGCAGGTCGAGACCATCGCGCAAGCGTCACAGCAGCTGGCCGACAAGAACAAGCCCGCCGCCAAGCCTGCGGATGCGAAGGCCCAAGTCAAAGATGCCAAGGTTGATCCCAAAGCGGCCGCCAAGCCCGAAGAAAAGGCCGCGGACGCAAAGCCCGTTACGCCCGAGCAGACCGCAGTCGCCGCCACCCCGGCCTCCGATGCCATTCCCGTGGCCGACGCCAAGCGCACCCCGGACGGCGCCATCATCACCTTCAAGGGTGCCGGCAACCGCGCCAGCGCGGTGTTTGTGCGCGGCCTCACCGCCTGGGTCATCCTGGAAAACGCACCCAACTTCGATTCCCACAATCTGAAAGCCGCGCTGGGCGATTTCGCCGCCGGGATGGAAGCGGTGTCCAGCAACGGACTGGGCATCCTGCGCATCACCCTGAAGAAGCCGGCTGAAGTCGCAGCGCGCGCCAACGGCAACAACCTGGACGTGGAAATCGCACCGTCGGTGGCGCCCCCCAACGTCACCATTGGCTTTGCCCGCAACCAGTCCGATCCCAAGCGCACCTCGCTCTCCACCCTGTTGCCCGCCGCCGATCATGCTTTCAAGATCCTGGATCCGGCCGGTGGCGATCTTCTGACCATCATTCCCTGCCAGCCTGGGCGCGGCGTACCGTCGGTGCGCAGCTTCGCGGACTTCGCAGTGCTGGCCAGCGCCAGCGGTTTGGTGATCACGCCCTATGCTGACGATCTGCAAGTTACGGTGGATGCCTCGCGCGTCTCCATCGGGCGCCCTGTCGGCCTTGCCCTGACCCCGCCCCAGATGCCGGTGGCGCAAAGCCCCTCAGCGTTGGCGCATTATGGCGACGGCCCGTCCTATCTGAATTTCGCCAGCTGGGGTGTCGCCAACGGTGGCAGCTTCCTGGCCACCGAACGCAAGCTGACCCAGATCGTGGCGCATGCGCCGCAGAACCTGTCCAACCTGCCGCGCCTTAATCTGGCACGCTTCTACCTGGCCAACGGCTTTGCCTCCGAAGCACTGGGTCTGCTCAATCTGTTGCAACAGCATGATCCGGCGCTGGCGGGCGACACCCAGCTGGTCACCATGAAGGCCGCGGCCGAATATATGATGGGCCGCACCCGCGATGCCCATAACGACCTGATCGGACCCAATTTCGACGCCGACCGCCATGCTGCCTTCTGGCGCGGGCTGATCGAAGCGCAGATGGAAGACTGGAAGAACGCCCACGCCCATCTGGAACAGGCCGGGCCGGTGATGAACCGCTATTCCCCCACCTGGCAGGCCACCGCGCTCCTCGCCGATGCCGATGCGGCGCTGGGCATGGGCCGGCTCGATCTGGCCGACGCGGCGCTGCAGCACATGCCCAAGGAACTGGACCAGAGACATGCCCTGGCCGCCGAACTGGCACAGGCCCGCCTGATGGCGGGGCAAAACAAATACGGCCGCGCCGCGCCCCATTTCGTCGCCGTGGAAAAGGGCGGCGACGAGAAATTGGCG
The DNA here is from genome assembly GCA_947379335.1 of Alphaproteobacteria bacterium. GTDB lineage: Bacteria > Pseudomonadota > Alphaproteobacteria > Micropepsales > Micropepsaceae > Rhizomicrobium. The sequence continues at coordinate 2,537 of CANCMM010000365.1, forward strand.
GCACAGGCAATCTTCTATCACACCAACGCGGCGCTGAGCGCCACCGCCATCACCGCACCCCAGGCCATCGAGCAGCTGGAGCGCCTGCGCTTCCGCTGGCGCGGCGATGCGCTGGAGCTGAAGACCCTGCGCAAGCTGGCCTCGCTCTATACCGGGCGCGGCCAATGGCATGAAGGCCTGAAGACCTTGCGGGTTGCCACCCAGAATTTCGGCGGCCAGGACGCGGCCCGCATCGCCCAGGACGATATGCGCGGTGCGTTCGTGAACCTGTTCCTGAAAGGCGGCGCCGACAAGATGAAGCCGGTGGAAGCGCTGGCGCTGTTCTATGACAATCTCGACCTGACCCCCATCGGGCCCGATGGCGACGAGATGATCCGGCGCATGTCCGACCGGCTGGTGGCGGTGGACCTTTTGGGACCGGCGGCGAACCTGCTGGCCTATCAGGTGGACAAAAGGCTGGACGGTATCGCCAAAGCACAAGTCGCCACCAAGCTGGCGGCGGTCTATCT
>CANCMM010000366.1:0-3045 GCA_947379335.1 Alphaproteobacteria bacterium
CACAAGGGCGGGGCCGTTGACCGGCGCCGAGGGCAGATCGATCCGCTGAAAAACGCCCGGCCTGTCGTCCAGATCGCCCTGCCAGCCGCTAAGGACGTTGATATGGCCGTCGCCGATGGCCGTCGCGGCGCCCCGGCCGCGATTGGACACGTCATAGACCAGCACGCCGGACGGCGCGCCGGTCGGGCGGGCGATGGCGAAGGTGGCGGAATATTCGACCTTGCCGGCCGCATTGCGCGGCGCCAGCTTGATGTCATTGATCACACTGTTGTGCGCGTTGGCCGGGTCCAGCGCGCCGCTGAAATGACCTTCCAGCAGCTCATAGCCGCCGGCCATGGGCGTGGTCTTTTCGACCGTGAGTTTGGTGACGGCGGCGGACGCGGGTGACGCAATCACGCAGGCCAGCAGAAAAATCCTGAGCTTCATCCCCGTACCCCTTTTATTTGAGGTCAGCATAGCTCAGCGGCGCTTGCGGTCCAGCGCGGCGAACTCTTCGTCGGTCAGGGTCAGGCCGGTTGCCGCCACATTCTCTTCCAGATGCGCCACTTTGGAAGTGCCCGGAATGGGCAGCATGGTGGGCGAGCGCTTCAGCAGCCAGGCCAGGGCCACCTGCCCTTGTGGGGCGCCCCTGGCCTTGGCCAGCTTGTCCAGCGCGCCGCCGGCCCGGGTCAGTTCGCCGTCACCGCCCAGCGGGTAATAGGGAATGAAGCCGATGCCGTTTGCGGCGCAGTAATCCACCACATCGTCGCTGTGCCGGTCGGCCAGATTGTAGCTGTTCTGTATTGTGGCGACGGGGAACACCGCCGACGCCGCCTTGATGTCCGCGACCGAGACTTCCGACAGGCCGGCATGGGCGATCAGCCCTTCATCCAGCAACTGCTTCACGGCGCCGAACTGCTCGGCGCGCGGTACGCGGGAGTCGATGCGGTGCAGTTGCCACAACGGAATCTGCTCCAGACCAAGCTGCTTCAGGCTCTTCCTGGCACTGGCGATCAGGTGATCGGGGCGGCAGTTGATGTGCCACATGTCCGGGCCACTGCGGGTGAAACCGGCCTTGGTGGCGATGGTTAGCCCCTTGTAGGGATGCAGCGCTTCGCGGATCAGTTGCTCCGACACGTCGGGGCCATAGGAATCGGCGGTGTCGATGAAATTCACACCCAGATCGGGCAACCGCTTCAGCACCCGGATCGCTTCGGCACGGTCCTTGGGCGGACCCCATACACCACGGCCGGTGATCTGCATGGCGCCGAAGCCCAGCCGGTTCACTTCAATCTTGCCGCCGATCCGGAACGTCCTGGACATGCAAACTCCTCAGGAATTGAGCCCGCGCGGCTCCTTGATCACCTGGCGGGTCTGGAAGGTGCGCGGGGTGTGGCCGCTGATCTCGGTGCCGGCCTCATGGCTGAAGCGGCGGTTCCATATGGTGGCAGTGAGCGATACCGCCGCCACCGTCCAGAAGGCGGCGGTGAAATCGGCAAATTGCGGCGCATGATGGCCGCGCAGCACCATCGCGCCCTGCAGCGCCGCGGCCCCGGCGCAGATGCCCATCGACAGCATCAGCTGCTGGAAGGTGGTGTAGAAACTGGTGGCCGCGCCCATGCGCTGCTGGCTGACCTCGTCATAGGCGATGGTGTTGAAGCCGGTAAACTGGAGCGACATGAAGAAGCCGCTGCAGACCATGATCAGGAACATCACCGGCATCGGCCACCCCGGTCGGAACAGCCCGCACACCGCATAGCCGGCGCTGGCAAAAAAGCCGTTGACCATCAAAGTGTCGCGGAAGCCGAAGCGGCGCAGCAGGAACGGCGCGACAGGCTTGGCGGCGATGGAGCCCAGCGCCGTGGCGAGGGTCATCAGGCCGGACTGGGCGGCGGACAGGCCAAAGCCCAGCTGCATCATCAGCGGCAACAGGTAAGGATGCGCGCCCTGGGTCAGCCGGGTGATGGCGCCGGCGATCACCGATGTGCCGAAGGTCGGAATCTTCATCAGCGAAATATCGAGAATGGGGTCCTTGGCGGTGCGGGCATGCCGAACGTAAAGCCAGCCGCACAGCAGGCCGATGCCCAGGAAAGCCAGCGCCATGACCAGCAAGCCGTCATGGCTGATCAGTTCGAAGCCGAACAGGAACAGCCCCAACGACAAGCTGGACAGGAAGATGCCTTTGTAGTCGGTCTTTTCCGGCACATCGCCCCTGGTGTTGGCGATGTACAGGCTGACCAGCACGATGCCCAAAATGCCGATGGGCAAGTTGATGTAGAAAATCCAGCGCCAGTTCAGATAGGTGACGAAGAAACCGCCGATCGGCGGCCCCAGGATGGGCCCGACCACGGCGGGGATCAGCACCCAGCTGGTGGCCTGGATCAGGTCGCGCTTTTCCACATTGCGCATCAGCACCAGGCGTCCCACCGGCATCATCAGGGCGCCGCCCACACCTTCGAAAAAGCGCGCGATCACCAGGAAGGTGACATTGGGCGCGTTGGCGCAGGAGATGGAACCAGCCAAGAAGATGATGATGGCGGTACGGAACACGGTGCGGGCGCCGAAGCGGTCGGCAATCCGTCCCGACACCGGAATGAAGATCGCCAGGCTGATCAGGTAGGAGGTCAGGGCGATGGACAGGCTGGGCGCCGACACGCCCAGCTCGCGCGCCATGCTGGGCAGGGCCGTGGCCAGCACGGTACCATCCAGCTGCTCCATGAACATGGCGGCGCCCACGATCAGGGCGATGGTGCGGAAATTGGCCTTGGGAGCGCCGGATTCGGGCATGATCCATCCCGTTTAGGCCGCACATCTGCCCTGTGCAAGGGCGCGGTTTTGGCGGGATTTGAGGCCATTTCACCCCCGTGCCGGGCTGGCTATAAAGGCCGCGATGACCCTTCAGGCCCTGTACGAAGAAGCCCTTGGCAACCACAAGCGCGGCGAGCTGGCGGCGGCCGAACGGCTGTACCGCGAGGTGCTGACGGCGGCGCCCACCAGCTTTGTCGCCCGCCACATGCTGGGGGTGCTGCGGGCCCAGGCGGGGGCGCCCGAAGAAGCGCTGGAGCT
>CANCMM010000367.1:0-3043 GCA_947379335.1 Alphaproteobacteria bacterium
CGCGGCCCGGCGCCCGGTGTTCCAGGCGCTTGTCGAGGCTTGCGCCGAATATGGCGGCGACAGCATCGCGCTGGTGGACGGCGATGACCGCGCCCTCTCTTACAACGAGATCATCCGCGCCAGCTTCGCGCTGGGCTCGGCGCTCAAACGCGGCACGCGGAACGGAGAATGCGTCGGGGTGATGCTGCCGACCGGCGCGGCCGGGGTAGTCGTATTCTTTGCCCTGTCGGCGATGGGGCGCATCCCCACCATGCTCAATTTCACCAGCGGCGCGGCGGCCTTGAAAAGCGCGCTGCACACGGCGCAGGTCAAGCGTGTGGTCACCGCCCACCGCCTGGTGGACAAGGCCGCGCTGGGCGAGGTGATCGCGGCGCTGGACGAATTCGAGTTCGTCTATCTGGAAGATGTGCGCAAGAACCTGTCGCTGAAAGACAAGATCACGGCGGTGGCGGGCAAGCTGATGCCGCGGCTGATATCGGCACGGCCCGATCCTGCCGGCACCGCGGTGATCTTGTTCACCTCCGGCACTGAAGGCCAGCCCAAGGGCGTGGCGTTGAGCCATGCGAATATCCTCGCCAACGTGGCGCAGGTGCGCGGCCGTTTCGCCATCACACAAGATGACGTGATGTTCAATCCCCTGCCCGTCTTTCATTGTTTCGGATTGGTGGGCGGCACCATCCTGCCCCTGATCGCGGGCCTGAAAGTGATCACCCATCCCACGCCTCTGGCGCCCAAGGACATCGTGCGCCGCATCCGCAGCCACCGCGCCACCATTCTTCTGTCCACCGACACTTTCATCAACCAGTATGCCCGCAGCTGTGATGAAGGCGATCTGGACACGCTGCGGGTTGCGGTGTGCGGCGCCGAGCGGTTGCGCGACGAGACCCGCATCTTCCTGCGCAAGAAGTCCACCGTGACACTGGTCGAGGGTTATGGCGTCACCGAGACCTCGCCCGTGGCGGCGCTCAACACGGTGGAAGATAACCATCCCGGCACGGTGGGGCGATTGCTGGCGGGCATGGAAGCAAAGCTGGAGCCGGTGGAAGGCATCGCCGGCGCCGGCCAGCTTTATTTGCGCGGCCCCAACATCATGCAGGGCTATATCAAGCCCGATGCGCCCGGCGTGATCGTGCCGCCGGAAGGCGGCTGGCACAATACCGGCGACATCGTGGCCATCGATGACGCTGGCTTTATCGCCATCCGCGGCCGCCTCAAGCGTTTCGCCAAGATCGGCGGCGAAGCGGTGTCGCTGGCGGTGGTGGAGAATATCGCCGCCGCCTTGTGGCCGAAACATTTCCATGCCGCCGTGGCGGTGCCGGACGGGCGCAAGGGCGAGAAGATCGTGCTGATGACCACTGCGCCCGGCGCGCGCCGGCTGGACATGATCGGCTGGGCCCAGAACCACGGCGTGGCCGAGCTCAGCGTGCCGCGCGAGTTGCTGCTGGCCGACACCATTCCCATGCTTGCCACCGGCAAGACCGATTATGTCAGTGTCCAGAAACGGGCCGAAGCGGAACAAGCCGCCCCCTCCTAGGTTATCTCCCGCGCATACCTAAAAGGATTTCCCATGAAGCTGTATTATTCCCCCGGCGCCTGCTCCCTGGCGGGCCATATCGTGGCGGCCGAAGGCGGCCTGGCCTTGGAATTGGAAAAGGTCGACCTCAAGACCCACAAGACCGAAGGCGGCGAAGACTTCTATGCCATCAATCCCAAGGGCTATGTCCCGACCCTGAAGCTGGATGATGGCTCGATCCTGACGGAGAATGCCGCCGTGCTGCCGTTCCTGGGCGACAAGACCGGCGCCATGCCCCAGGACGGGATGGACTATTACCGCGCGATGGAATGGATCGGCTTCGTCAATTCAGAGCTGCACAAGAGCTTCGCGCCCCTCTTCCATGGCGCGCCGGATGACCAGAAGGCCAAGGCGAAGGAAAAAATCCTGGGCCAGCTGAAGCTGATCGAAGACAGGCTGACCGGCGATTACCTGATGGGCACCGCCTTCACGCCGGGGGACGCCTATCTGTTCGTGATCCTGCGCTGGGCCAAGGCCATGCATATCGATCTTCCCCCGCGCATCACCGCCTTCAAGGCCCGGATGGAAGGGCGCGCCGGCGTGCACAAGGCGATGAAGGAAGAAGGGCTGCACTGACCGCATCACGGCCGAATCGCGCTACCCTGAGACCTCTGTGAGGCGGGCATGGGTCGCAGACTTATCGCGCTGGCATTTCTGTGCGCGCCGCTTTGCGCCTGCGACGCGGCCAGCCCGCGCCTTGCGCAAAGCGCGCCTATCGCCTGGAGCAGCGGCGGCAAGACCGTCGTCCTGGCCACCCCGGACATCGAACTCAGCGAGCTGACAGCCGGCGGCGCCGAAGCGCCGCGCGCCGACTGGACCGGCAGCGCCATCGCCCTGACCCGCAAGGAAATCGCCGCCACCCTGGCGGCGCGCGGCGTGACGGTCGCGGAGGCGCAGACGGGTGCCAATCCCCGGGAAAGCCAGATCGTCAAGCTGAACAGCGCGGTGGGACAGGCCATCCTGCTGCATCTGTATTATTCGCCGATCAAATTGCCGCAAAAGGGCGCGGCGCTGGACTGGACCCTTGGCCCCGGCGTGGCCGTGCTGCGTGACAAGTATCACGGCGACTATGCCCTGTTCGTGCATCTGCGCGATTCCTATTCCTCCACCGGCCGCCAGGCGCTGATGGGCGTGGCGGCGCTGCTGCTGGTGCCGGTGCCCGGCGGTTTCCAGAGCGGCTTTGCCTCGCTGGTGGATCTGCGCACCGGCAGGATCGTGTGGTTTAACCGGCTGCTCAGCGTCAATGGCGACCTGCGCAATGCCGATGACGCCCGCGATACGGTGGGCGAATTGCTGAAAGGCTTGCCGCTGTGAAGCGCGCGCTCGCCTTGACTTTATTGCTGGTGACTGGTGCTGCCCGCGCCCAGCCGCCGGAAGCGGATAGCGACGAAGCCGGATTGTTCATGCAGGTGGCCAAGGCCGAGGACAATGTCCGCAATTCCGCTGCCCTGGTGCGCGATCCGGTGCTGA
>CANCMM010000368.1:0-3041 GCA_947379335.1 Alphaproteobacteria bacterium
AAGGCACAGCAAAGCCGCCAGCACGATCAGGTTGCGAGTCATAAACGGCCCCGGTTCATCCCAGCGCAGTTTGCCTATGACTTGAGCCGGTAGGCAATAAAGCCGTCGCTCGCCCCGGTACCAAAGCCCGACGCCCCGCCGGCATTGATCAGGACATATTGTTTTCCGTCCCGCCCCAGATAGGTCATGGGCGTAGCGTGGCCGCCGGCGGGCAGCTTTGTTTCCCACAGCACCTTGCCGCTCGCCTCGTCCACGGCGCGGAAATACTTGTCCTGGGTGGCGCCGATGAAAATCACCCCGCCGCCGGTGACGATGGAGCCGCCGATATTGGGCGTCCCCAGCCGGATCGGCAGGCCCAGCGCCACGCCAAACGGCCCGCTATTGGCCGCGTTACCCAGCGGATGCTGCCACAACAGTTTCTGGGTCTTGAGGTCCACCGCCGCCAGGTAGCCGTAAGGCGGCCGCTGGCAGGGAATGCCCAGCGGTGTCAGGAAGCCGTCAAAGTGCAAGCCATAGGGCGTGCCTTCCATGGCCGCGCCGCGATAGGGCGATTTGGCCGCACCCTTGGCGCGTGGATCGCGGGTGGTGAACAGGTGTTCGCGGTCGGCCTGCTCGCGCGAGATCAACTCGTCCCAGTCGGCCATCAGGTTGGAATTGACCACCACGACACTGCGGCCCTCATCCACCGACACGCTGCCCCAATCGATGCCGCCCAGTTCGCCCGGCGTGCGCACCGACGATCCGAAGCGCAGCGGCGTAAACATGCCGTGATAGGTCGCCTGGCGGAAGCGGATGCGGCAATAGACCTGGTCGAAGGGCGTTACGCCCCACATGTCAGACTCTTTCAGGTCCGAACCGATAAAGCTCGGCATCCCCACCGAATAGGGCTGGGTATGCGACCAGCGTTCGCCCGGAATAGTGGAAGCGGGAACGGGACGTTCCTCGACCTTGGTCAGCGGCTTGCCGGTGCGGCGGTCCAGCACAAACAGCTGCCCCGTCTTGGTCGGCTGGATCAGGGCGGGGACGTTGCCGCTCGCTGTCGGGAAGTCCGCCAGCACCGGCTGGGCTGCCAGGTCATAGTCCCAAAGATCGTGATGCACCGCCTGGAAGGTCCAGCGCACCACACCGGTATCGGCCTCCAGCGCCACCACCGCGACCGAGAAGCGGTCATTCTCCGGTGTACGCTGCAAGCCCCAATAGTCGGGGCTGCCATTGCCCATCGGCACATAGACCAGGCCCAAGGCTTCGTCGCCGCTGAACGCGGTCCAGCTGTTGGGAGTGGATGGGGTGTAAGTCTGGCCCGGCGCCAGCGGGGCGTGCTGGTCCGGCTTGCCCGGATCGAAGGCCCACTTCAATACGCCGGTCACCGCGTCATAACCACGGATGACACCCGGCGGCACGCGGGTGGAGGCATTGTCGATGATGTAGGCGCCAATGATCGCCGTACCGTGCACGATGGCAGGCGGCGAGGTCGGATTGGTCCAGCCCCGGGTGGCGGCGTCCAGACCCATGCCCTCGGACAGATCGACTGATCCATCCTTGCCGAAGCCGTGGCAGGTTTCGCCGGTCTTGGCATCGACCGCGATCAGCTTGTTGTCGACGGTACCGACCAGAATACGCGTGGGGCACTCGCTGACCCCGGTCGGCGCGCGGAAGAAGCTGACACCACGGCAGACGCCACGGCCGCCAGCGGACAAGTCGATCTTGGTTTCATGACGCCACAGCTGCTTGCCGGTCACCGGGTCGAGCGCAAAGATCGCGCTGTGGGGCGTGCAGCCATACAGCATCCCGTCCACCATCAGGGGCGTGGTTTCCATCTGGTGGGCGGAGTGACTGTCGGGGGCCTCAAGGCCTGCATGATAGGTCCAGGCCTCTTCCAGCTTGGCGGCATTGGCGGGCGTGATCTGGGCCAGCGGCGAATAGCGCGTGCCATGCTGGCTGCTGCCGTAATGGGTCCATTCACCCTTCTGTGCGGCGGGCGTAGCGGCGGCAATTCCGGCGGCGGGCGCAGGATCGTGCGCCGTCACGGCAATCGCGACGGCGACAACTGCCAGCAGCACAAAAGCGGCCAGCGCCACCCTTTTGGCGCCCTGCCCCAGCATCAACAGCCACAAAGCGGCAACGGAAAGGAAGACCAGGCGCGGCATCAAGGCCCAGCCGTCCAGCCCCACTTCCCACAGCGACCAGCCGATGCTGCCCAGGAACACCAGCCAGAACAGGGTCGCGCCGAAGGGATTGGCGCGCAGCACCATCACCGCCGAGACAAGGATCAGGACGCCGGCAACGGCGTAATACAGCGAGCCGCCCAGCGATGCGAGATAAAGACCCGGCACCGCTATGCCCAGTCCGGTCGCCAGGAGAAGAAGAAAGGAGAGTATCCGCATGTTGCCCCGCGGTTGATGAGACCCAGGGCGTAGGGTTAGCACAGAAGCGCGGGATTTCCGACTCCGGCCTCACCGACCAATGTCAGGCCGCGGCGCGCATTTCCCCGGACACGCCCTTGGTGAAGTCCTGGAAGATGGTGACCAGTTCTTCCACATCCACATGCTTGGGAGCGCCGGCGGGAAAGCGATATTGCCAGAAACTGGTGATATGCTGCATCGCCCCCATCTTCTCGCCGATCTCCAGGAACAGCTTGGGCGCGCCCAGCAGGAATTCGCGGAACAGCTTGGGGTTCTTCTCGTCAATCATGTCGCCATAGGCTTTGTCATATACGCTGATGATGCGGCGGATTTCGGCGCTGGTGAGTTTGGCGCCGCGCAGGATCTGGCTCTTGCCATCGTCCAGGATCGCCCGTTCGTCGCCCACCAGCTTGCCGGCCGGCCGGATGGCCTTGATGTCGCGCAACGCCCGAATCAGGCCCGGCCAGAACTCTTCCAGGCACCATTTGTAATAGATGAAGCCGCGCCAGCTGAACACGCCTTCGCTGAACTCGTCCGGCGCCAGGTTCAGGGTGGCACGCAGCGGCTCCAGCTTCTCGTTCACTTCGTTGGACAGCAGGGCCGCCACCATGCGGCCGGTGGAGGCGCTGTGGCCGCCCT
>CANCMM010000369.1:0-3023 GCA_947379335.1 Alphaproteobacteria bacterium
CCGTTTCCGTTTCAGTCGAACGTTTATCGGCTGGCGCTAAAGCGGCGTCGTAACGCGCTGGGACGGATCGAACGCCGGCGGCGGCGGGCCATAGGCATTGGGCAGGGGATCGCCGGGCTGGCACCAGAAATAGATCAGCACCACCGACACCACCAGCAGCGCCAGGCCGATCAGACCGCTCAAGGCAATCGCCGGTCCCAGGAATAGGAACCCCGCCGACATGGCGCTGAGCATGGTCATGGCCGCGAACGCTTGCGAGATGAAGGCCACGATGATGAAGGCCCACACGATCTTGCCGTCGCGCCCGGTGTCCTGCAGGCGGCGCGCGCCCATGCCGGCGGAGGGCAGCAGCATGGCAAGGTTGTAGAGCGCCGCCAGGGGCAGGAAGACCGCCATCTGCACGAACGCCAATCCGATGGCGATCACGATATTGGCCAGCACGAAATACCAGAACTGGGTCCGGCCCACCCGGCCGTTCATGTCGAAATAATGCTCGGTGACCGTGCGGCGGAAATTGTCGAAAATGGCTTGCAGATCCATGACGCTACCCCTCTATTGTGCATCCCGCCCGTCGCTTATGCTCCGGGCGTTCGGTGCTCAAATCGGTCCGTCGTCAGCGACAGCGTCGGGCGACACCGATTTGGCCGGCAAGCCGGCCCGCACCTCACCCCTGCGTCCGGCGCAGGACCGTGCCAGGAAATCGACAGGCCCCTGGAAGAGCCAAATCAGCTAAAAGCCACATTACCCAAGTGTCAATGTTGACGGTACCCCGATGAGAAAACAGGCGAAAATCTTCATAGACGGCGCCGCCGGTACCACCGGCCTGGAAATCCGTGAGCGCCTGGCCGGCCGCGAGGAACTGTCGCTCATCGTGCTGCCCGAGGCGCAGCGCAAGGATGCGGCTGCCCGCAAGGCGGCGCTGAACGGCGCCGATGTGGTGATCCTGTGCCTGCCGGACGAAGCGGCGCGCGAGGCGGTCAGCCTGATCGACAATCCCGCCGTGCGGGTGATCGATGCTTCCACCGCCCATCGGGTGGCGGAAGGGTGGACCTTCGGCTTTGCCGAGCTGGAGCCGGATGGTTATGCCCGCATCGCGGCCGCCAAGCGCGTCTCCAATCCGGGCTGCTGGTCCACAGGTTTCCTCGCCATCGTGCGGCCGCTGCTGCGTGCCGGCCTGGTGCCGGCGGATTTTCCGGTCACCGCCAATGGCGTCACCGGCTATTCCGGCGGCGGCAAGGCGATGATCGCGGAGTTCGAGGACAAGTCGGCCGCGACCTATACCGAAAGCGTGATGCACATCTACGCGCTCAGCCTGACGCACAAGCACATCCCGGAGATGACCAAACATTCGGGCCTGGCGCATGCGCCTTTGTTCGAGCCCAGCGTGGGCCGCTTCTTCCGCGGCATGCTGGTGGAAGTGCCGCTGCAGCTTTGGGCGCTGCCGGGCAAACCCACGCCGCGCGACATCCATGCCGCGCTCGTCAAGGCGTATCCGGACCGGCCGCTGGTCAAGGTGGCGTCGCTGGAAGACGCCGGTGCGGCCAAGACCCTGGATGCGGAAATCCTGGCCGGCAGCAACGGGCTGACGCTTTATGTCTTCGGCAATGAAAAGGCCGGGCAGGCGCGGGTGGTCGCGGCGTTCGACAATCTGGGCAAGGGCGCGGGCGGTGCTGCGGTGCAGAATCTGAATATTATGTTGGGCCTGCCGGAAACCACCGGCCTCTAGTAGCGCGAGAGATTTTCGCATCTGGCCAGGAGCGAGGAGCGAAGTGGGCAAAAGGCCCATGAGCGATCGAGCGAAGACGCCAGAGGGCAAAAGACCCGCGCTATGTGCTAGACAGTGGCGATGGGCTCCAAAGGCATCATCGTCTCGGTCGCGGTTGCGCTGGTGCTGTTCGCCGGGGTGGTGCTCCATGCCATTCGCCCTGCACCCAAGCCGCGCGGCTTTTCCGGACTGCAATTCTCCGCACTGACGCCGGCCGCCGTCGCTCGTACGCCGCTGCTGGAGCGAGGCGGGGCCGAGATCGCGGCGGTGCTGGACGACAGTCCCGCTGACAAGGCCAGAATCAAACCTGGCGAAGTGGTGTCGGCCATCGATGGCGTTGCGATCTTGTCGGCGCGGCAAGCCTCCGACCTGGTGCGCAGGCGCGCCGCCGGCGACCGCATCATCCTGACCTTGTACGACACGACCAAGGGCGAAGTGCATCCGCGCGATGTGTCGCTGACTTTCGACGCCGCCCCGCCGGTGGGAAAGAAATTCTCCGTACGTCCGCCGCGCACGCTGGCCAAGGAAATCTTCGCCCAGCCATTCCCCGCAGCCCATGCATCATGGTCACGCCGCATCTATCTGGGCCCCACCGTCCGCCCCCTGGCACTGAGCGGGTTGGGTGCAGGGCAGTGCAACGCCTTCGCGCCCGAGCGGTGGCGGGTGGCGGGGCATGCGCCCGACAATTCGATGTTTCATGTCATGGCCAATGAGAGCTTCGCCCATGCCGTCTACAAGACCGCGCAACTGAACGGCGCGTCGCCGGACACTTTCCTTTCGGATTTCCTGCAGGTGACCTTCGGCGCGCCGGTGGTGATGACGCCGCCGCAGACGCGGCCGTTCGGCTTCGTGGTCCGCGACTTCGGCAACAACAAGGGCGGCGCGGGCTTTGTGCTGTACCGCGTCAGCGCAGGCCGCATCGCGCTATGGCTGGCGGCGGCACCGGCCGGCGATGCCGGCTGGGCCAAGCCGCTGGTCGGCGCCGTGGCGCTGTCCATGCGCTGCGCATCGCCGGGCGCGCCCGCACTGGCGCCGCGCGATCCGGTTTTGCCGGAAACGGCGGTGGCGCTGCGCTGCATCGACGGCCAGTGCGGCGAAACGGACTTCGCCGCCGGTTATCTCACCGTGCTGCGAATGGGCTATGTCCACAATCTCAAGGGCGAGATGTTCCTGGTTCACCCGCGCAGGGATTTCTGGCTGAACGGCGCCGAAGGGCCTGGCTTCTATCACCAGATCGGCGGCGAAAACGAAAAGCTGA
>CANCMM010000370.1:0-3021 GCA_947379335.1 Alphaproteobacteria bacterium
ACGGTGAAGGGCAGCTTGCCTTTCTTGCGCACGGGCACGAAGCCGGTGGAAAGCTGATGCGCCACCGCACCGCCCAGGATGAAGCCGCGCGCTTCCAGCCCCGCCACCTTGTCGATCTTCAGCCCGGCATAGGGCTGCACCATCTCGTCCACCGCGCGGCGGAAAGCCCGCGGATTGCCCAGCAGGGTGGTGATGTCGCGGAACATGATGCCCGGCTTGGGATAGTCGGGAATGGTGCGGATCGCGTCTTTATAGTCCATCGGATCAAGCCTTTTTGAGAACACGGCCGGCGACCGCATCGAGTTTCGCCACCAGGGCGGGGTCGCGCTTGTCCGGCGCGGTGATCAACGCCATGTCCAGCATGGTTTCGACGCCCAGCGGGCAAGCCTCGCGCTGCGGCCCCAGCTTGGGTGCCACCGCCTGGATCAGGCGGCGCGCATTGGCGGCGTTCTGGGTCATCACCTTGATGACCGCATCCACCGTCACGTGCTCATGATCGTCGTGCCAGCAGTCATAATCGGTCACCATGCCGACAATGGCGTAAGGCAGCTCGGCCTCGCGGGCCAGTTTGGCTTCCGGCATCGCGGTCATGCCGATCACGCTGCAATCCCAGCTGCGATAGAGGAAGCTTTCGGCGCGGGTCGAAAATTGCGGCCCTTCCATGCAGATATAGGTGCCGCCTTCGCTGTGATCGATTCTGCTCTCGCGCGCCGCCAGGGTCAGCGCGCCCGACAGGCGCGGGCAGACCGGATGGGCCATCGGCACATGGGCGACAAAGCCGGGACCGAAGAAACTCTTCTCGCGCGCGAAGGTGCGGTCGATGAACTGGTCGGCCATCACGAAGGTGCCGGGCGGCAGCTCTTCCTTCAGCGAGCCGCAGGCCGACACGCTGATCAGGTCGGTGACGCCGACGCGCTTCAAGGCATCGACATTGGCGCGGTAGTTGATCGAGCTGGGGGTCTGGACATGGCCGCGGCCGTGGCGCGGCAGGAACACCATGTCCACGCCCTGGAAGGTGCCGGTGAGAAGCTGGTCCGACGGCTCACCCCAAGGGCTTTTGACCGTCTGCCATTGGGCGTTTTCCAGACCGTCGATCTGGTAGACGCCGGATCCACCGATAATTCCGAGTACCGTTTTGGCCATGAAAAAGGGCGCTTCCTGATGGGGAGCGCCCTTTTATCATGGTGGGTCCGGGGGGCAATGCCCTCAGATTATGACAGTTAGTGCTGGTCTTTCCAGAGCTTGCGATAAGCGGCGAAGAGAAGGCCCGCCAGCACGATCAGGAACGCCATGGTGCCGAAGCCGAAGCGCTTGCGCTCTTCCATCTTGGGCTCGCTGGCCCAGGCCAGGAAAGTCGTCACGTCATGGGCTTCCTGTTCGATGGTGGCCTTGGTGCCGTCCGAATAGGTCACGCCATTGGCGGCGAGCGGCGGCGGCATGGAGATATTCCAGCCTTCGAAATAGGGATTGAAATACTTGTTCGCCGTCACCTTGAAACCGGCCGGCGTCTTTTCATGGAAGCCGGTCAGGATCGAATAGACATACTGGGCGCCGCCTTCGCGCGCCTTGACGATCATTGACAGGTCCGGCGGCAGGGCGCCGCCATTGTTGGCGCGGGCCGCATTCTCGTTGGGATAGGGCGGCGGGAAATGATCGGCCAGGCCGGCCGAGCGCATCAGGGTCGTGCCCTTGTCGTCGGTGGTTTCGCCCTTGTCGTTGGGTTCCGCCGGGACCTTGATGGCGGCGGCCAGCGCCTTGGCCTGGGCCTCGGTGAATTCGGGGCCGCCTGGCTCGTCCAGGTTATGGAACGACAGGTGATTGGCGGCATGGCAGGCGGCGCAGACTTCCTTGTAGACTTGGAAGCCGCGCTGCAGGGCGCCGCGGTCATAGGTGCCGAACGGCCCTTCGAACGAGAACTTCTCGTCCTTGGGGTGCAGGCGCTTGGTGTCGATGCCTTCGGCGTAAGCCGCGCTGGAAACCAGCAGACCGGCAACCAGTCCGAGAGAAAGAGTCTTCAGGTGCATGGTCATTCTCATTCGGCCGGAGTGGCGGCGTTGTCGCCGAACACGGATTGCGCGATGGAAGCGGGAAGCTTCTTGGGCGTTTCGATCAGGCCGATGATCGGCATGATGAGCCAGAAGAAGGCGAAGTAGTAGAGCGAGGCGATACGGGCGACCCACACCAGCGGAATGCCGAAGCGCGCCGCGTCAACGCCCTGCGAACCGCAATAGCCCAGCAGCACGCAAGCTACCGCGAAGGCCCAGAAGAACTGCTTCATCATCGGGCGGAAGCGGCAGGAACGCACCCGGCTGGTGTCCAGCCAGGGGATGAACACCAGGGTGACGATGGCGCCGCCCATCACGATCACGCCCAGCAGCTTGTTCGGGATGGAACGCAGCATGGCGTAAAAGGGCAGCAGGTACCATTCCGGCACGATGTCCGGCGGCGTCACCAGCGGATTGGCCGGCTGGTAATTGTCCGGGTTGCCGAAGAAGTCCGGCGAGAAGAACACGAACGCCGCGAACAGGATGACGAACAGCACCAGGTAGAAGGCGTCTTTCACCGTGTAATAGGGGTGGAAAGGCACCGTGTCCTGCGGGCTCTTCACATCGATGCCCAGCGGGTTGTTGTTGCCCGGCACGTGCAGCGCCCAGATGTGCAACCCCACCACGCCCGCGATGATGAAGGGCAGCAGGTAATGCAGCGAGAAGAAGCGGTTCAAGGTGGCATCGCCAACCGCGAAGTCGCCCCACAGCCAGGTGGCGATGTGGGTGCCGATCACGGGGATGGCGCTGAACAGGTTGGTGATGACGGTGGCGCCCCAGAAGGACATCTGGCCCCAGGGCAGCACGTAACCGAAGAAGGCGGTGGCCATCATCAGGAGATAGATCAGGACGCCGATGATCCAGATCAGCTCGCGCGGCGCCTTGTAGGAGCCGTAATAGAGGCCGCGGAACATGTGGATGTAGACGGCCAGGAAGAACATGGACGCGCCATTGGCGTGCATGTAGCGCATCAGCC
>CANCMM010000371.1:0-3005 GCA_947379335.1 Alphaproteobacteria bacterium
GCAGGTCATGCAGGTCGAAGGTGACCAGCACGCCCCGGTTGACGGCATCGAACACCACGGTTCCCATCGGCTTGCCTTCCAGGCTGGAAAGCCGGGCGATGGCGCGGGCCTTCAGGGCGGCGCTGGCGGGCCCGGCCATAAAGACCGCCGCCAGCGCAAGCGCAGCAATCGCCAAGGCAAACCGGCTCATCCATCCCCCCAACGGCCCAAGCCTGCCATAGACGCGGAAAAGGGGGAACCCGATGGCTGCACGCACGCTTTAGGACGGGGCGCCAAGTCCCCGGAGATTTGAACATGCGCTTTTTCCTGATGGCCGCCACGGCCAGCCTTTTCACCCTCACCACCGCCATGCTGATCGCCCAGCAGGCCCAGGCCGTGCAGGACACGCCGGTCACCATCAACGGGGTCGAGACGGTCTGCACCGGCGTCGGCTCGGCCAAGGATGACCCGCGCTGGAGCGCCTATCCGGTCAAGATCGTGCTGGCCACCACCGGCGGCGCCAACCTGGCCAACGCCCATGTCACTTTGACCAGGGGCCGCCAGGAAGTGGCCGGGCTGGATTGCGATGCGCCCTGGATCCTGTTCAAGGCGCCGCCCGGCGCCTACACCGCCACCGCCACATTGATCGGCGGCAGCGGCCGCTCCAGCAGCGCCGGCTTCGGCACCACCGGCAGCGGCCGCCAGAAGACCATCACCATCATGTTCGCGCGGCCGTCGAACGCGACACCGCCCGCTGGTCAATAACAAGCGCGATAGTCCCGGAGCATCCGGCGACCCGGAGCGGCGCAGCCGCGAGAGGGCCGTCCGGTGCGACCAAACAAAGAAGCCCCGGTGGATTTCTCCACCGGGGCTTGATCGTTTCAGAACGTCAAACCGTTCTTAGACGGCCTTGAGGTTCGAGGCCTTGGCGCCGCGCGCGTCCGGCACGATGTCGAACGAGACCTTCTGGCCTTCGTTCAGCGAGCGCAGACCGGCCGCTTCAACGGCAGTGGCGTGCACGAACACGTCCTTGCCGCCGCCTTCCGGCGCGATGAAGCCAAAACCCTTGGAGGTGTTGAAGAACTTAACGGTTCCGATAGTCATGGGTACTTTTCCTGCATTGATGTCCGCCCGGCAAAATACCGGAACGGAACGGGGCTTTTCGTGTGTCGCAGGGAAGGAAGTTCGACCGTCGTCCAGGCGCGCACTCAAGGCGGGCAGGGATAGGCTAGTGCGCTTCACTGTGACGGGACGTAACGCCCACGTGCCGCGACAATACGCCCGGGCTGACCGGGACGCAATGCCGGGGCGCACCACCCGATTTTGCGGCGCGGCATAGTTGTGCCGCCAGATAGCGGCTTTTGTGACAATTAATCGATTGCGCTGCGGCGTGGTTACTCGCGGGGCGAGAAGGCGAAGACGAAGAACACCGCCGCCGCCAGGACCGAAATCGCGCTGAGCGCGCCGATGCTGGCGAAGCGCCAGACCGGATCGACTTTGAAGACCTGGAAGAAGGCGGCCACGCCCATGGCGGCCAGCACCAGCCCCAATGCGAAGTCTTTCAACCGGCCCATGCCCGCCATCCCGCTATGCCCGCCGCCAGTATAGCAGCCGGCGATCCCATCCGACACTGGCTGCGGGATGCAGCGACCAGTGACTACAATCTGTATGCAGAACGCAGGTGTTTTTTGCCGATTGAGGCTGTGTCTTTTTGAGCCGATACTTCTGCTCGCGGATTTCCAACCGGGAGGACTGCGCATGAGCCGATCCGGAGATTTCGACTACAAGGCCGTATTCGACAACACGCCCAGCCTGGTTCTGGTGCTGAATCCCGGTTTCGTCATCGTGGCCCAGAACCGGGCGCATGCCGTCGCCACCAAGTCGGCCGAGCGCGGGCTGGTGGGCAAGAACCTGTTCGAGGCCTTTCCCGAAAATCCCGCCGACTCCGGCGCAGCCGGCCTGTCCCTGCTGCGCGCCTCGCTGCTGAAGGTGCTCAAGACCAGGAAGGCCGACATCATGCCGCCCTTCCGCCATGACGTGCGGGGCACGCGCGGACCGTATGAGTCGCGCTGGTGGACGGTGAGCAACACCCCGATCCTGGGCGATGACGGCTTTGTCCACTGGATCATCAACCGCGCCGAGGACGTGACCGAGATCGTGGAGCTGCGCGAGAGGCTGGCTGTGGCGTTTCCCGGAAAGAAATAGTGCTACGGTCTTCCGAAGGAGCTTCGGCATGACCGTCACGATCTACCACAATCCCCTCTGCGGCACCTCGCGCGGCGCACTGGCGCTCATCCGCGAAAAAGGGATCGAGCCCACCATCATCGAATATCTCAAAACCCCGCTCGACCAGCACGAACTCCGTCACCTGGTCGACCGGATGAATGTGCCGGTGCGCGACGTGGTGCGCTGGAAACAGACGGCCGAAGTCGCCGCCGCCGGCATCAGCGAGGCGACCGACGAAGACACCTTGCTGGCGGTGATGGCCGCCCACCCGATCCTGATGAACCGGCCCATCGTGGTGACGGACAAGGGGGCGAAGCTGTGCAGGCCGGAAGAAATCGCGAAAAGCTTGCTCTAGTGCTGAGGGGGCTGTGCGGCGAGAAACCCGTCTGCGTCGACTGCTAAATACAGCCTCCTGTGAGAGGGCGGTAGCATACCGCAACTAATCCAGACCGTCGATTCTTTGTCAGTTCTGTATATGCGGCGCAGAGGAAGTAGCAGCCGGCAATTCGTCAAATGCCTTTGATGAGCTCTATCTCGCCCAACGGTTCAGCCGCCTCGATAACGTCGCCGGGGCGGGCGCCAAGGACCGCCTGGGCCATTGGTGAGCGGAATGAGATCAGGCCCTTTGAGGCGTCGGCTTCGTCCACGCCGACAATACGAAACGTCTGCTCGCGGCCCTTGCGCTGGACGGTGACGGTCGAGCCGAAGGTGACGGTGCCGTCGTTGGTAGGGGTCACCACTTCGGCGCTGCTTTTGCGGATTTCCCAATAGCGCAGGTCGCGGGCCAGGGTCTCGCGCAA
>CANCMM010000372.1:0-3002 GCA_947379335.1 Alphaproteobacteria bacterium
TGGCGCTGAGGTTCACCGCGTTCTTGAGCTCGTCGCCGGTCAGCGGGCGGCGGAACAGCATCATGCCGTAATGGTCCAGAACCTGGCGCGAACAGGCATCGTCCGGAGCCTTGGCGTCCTTGGGCTTGCACGGCAGCTTGGCCCGGAGCTTCTCACTCACAACCTGGGTGGCGATGCTGTCGGCCATCTGGGTGAAGGACTCAAAACCAACCGGCGTCACCGACAAGGTCGAGGTCGAGGCCGCCTGCAGGCCCGCGATCCGCAGGGTCGGCTCAAACGAGCCGCGAACCTCAATCTCGGTCCCAAAAATGTCCGCTACAGAATTGCGGTACTCCGCCTGCGTCAGACGACGAAGACTCGTCACTTGCTGGGAAGAGGCAGCAAAGGCGCTGGAGAGGGGCAAGCCCACAATGACAGCCGCCATGATCCAGATGAATTTGCTACGCACGCGACCCCCTACGATACCTGTGCTGAATGGCGCCGGCTTTTGCCGATCGTTAATCGCAATAATACGCGCGAAAACAAGCGCCTACAACAAATGTATACCGTTTCAAGCCTTTGTAAGCGGGCCTTTTCAATGCGTACTTAACCCGTGTCCACAGGTGGCGCCGCGCGTAACCCCGTATGGGGGCGAAGAGTTTGGCGGCGTGCGCTTTCAGGCGATCGAATTTGTGCAGCGCAGCATGGGCCGCGCGCTACTGCGCCATGCCCTTGTAGACGAACTTCTGGAACCGCCCGCCGCCGTCGCCGACATAGACATTGCCCTTTGAGTCGCTGGCGATGACGTGGATGTTGCTGAACTGGCCGGCATAGAGACCGACCCGGCCGAAGGCAGCGCCGGAAATCTCTTTCAACGTCTTGCGGTCCAGCACATGCACCACTTCGTTGTGGCCGTCAGCGACATAGAGGAAGCGCTGATCCTTGTCGCCTGACAGCGCCACGCCGAAGGCGGTGCCGTAATCATGCTGCGGCGTATTCGGGGCGACGAAGGATTCGCCCAGGAACTTGCCGTCTTTTGTAAAAGCCTGGACGCGGTTGGCATTGCGGTCGGCGACAAAGACATCGCCGTTGCGCGCCACCGTCATGCCATGCAGCAGGTTGAACTGCGACGGCACCGGGTCATAACCGCGATTGCGCGGCGCACTATCGTCGGGCGTCTTCCCATAAGCGCCCCACATGCGCTTGAACTTGCCGGTATCGGCATCGGCGACATAGACGCGGCGGTTCACATAGCCATCGGAGATGAACAGCTCGTTGGTGGGGGCGTAGTAAACCGCCTGCGACGGGTGGCCGAGATTTTCGGTGTCCAGGCTGCCCTTGCTCTTGCCCGACTTGCCCAGCTGCAGGATGAACTTGCCGTTGTTGGTGAACTTGATGCACTGGTCATCATCGCGATGGGTCTTGGCGTCGCGGCCATTGCCGCACACCCAGACGTTATCGTGTGTATCGACCGCGATGCCGTGTTCCTGCACCGGCCAGTCGAAGGTGGCGCGTTCCTCTTCGCTCATCGCAAGTACCCCGCCCCAGCCCTGAATGAAGCGGCCGTCATTGCTGATCTCCACCACCGAGGGAGCAGGGCGGCCGTTATTGGCCTCCGGCGGATTGCTCATGGTGATGTGGGTGGAGGTGGGACGCGAATAGATCCAGACATTGTCGTGGCTATCCACCGTCACCCCGCCGCTGGAGCCGAAGACATAGCCATGCGGCAGGGGCTTGGGCCAATAGGGATCGACCTGGAACACCGGATGCAGCGGGGCGGCCTGGGCGGCGGCGGACAACATCAACGCGGCGGCGCACAGGCACAGGGTGTGGGGCTTCATGGTCCCTCCGTTTTTTATTCTATTTGTGAGCGTAGCGCACAATCGCCTTCTGCTCCACCTGCGCGCTATAGACCACGCCCTTGCTGTCCGCCCAGATGCCTTCGCCGCCGCTTGTCGCGCCGGCATCGGGGTTGGGATCGGTGTCGGGGATAAAGGCGGTGACGATGCCGTCCTTCACGCTGCCGATGCGGATGCCGCGCTTCCAGCCCGGATGGTGGCCATACTTGCCGGGCGCGACGCGCGATTCCGAGTCGGTGGAATAGAGGATGTCGTTCTTGTCGATCGCAATGCCGCTGGGCCGCCCGAACTGGGTGAAAATCGCCAGCACCTTGCCGTCCGGAGAGAATTTCTGGACGCGGTTGTTCCAGCGATCACCGACATAAAGATTGCCGGATGTGTCCATCGCCAGACAGTGCGGCACGTCCATCTGGCCGGGCCCGATGCCATGCGTGCCCCATTGGCGCAGGAAGCGGCCCTGGGAATCGAACACCGCAATGCGCGCATTATGGCCCGGCCCTGCGTCATGGCCGTCGCTGACGAAAATGGTGCCGTCCGGCGCCACCAGCACGGCATTGGGTTCGCTGAAAGTCTTGGCATCGCTGCCGCCGACACCGGGGGTCCCCAGGGTCATCAGCAATTTGCCGCTGGTATCGAATTCCAGCACGTCATTGCCGATGCCGCCGCCGACATGGCCATCGGTGATCCAGATGTGATCCTTGGCGTCGATGAAGAAGCCGTGCGGAAAAAGCAGCTTGCCCGCACCGAACGCCTTGATGAAATTGCCGCGGGCATCGAACTCCATAATGGGATCAAGCTTGCTGCCGGCGCAGTCATTGGCGCCGCAGCGTTCGGCGATCCAGACATGGCCCTTGCTGTCCACCGCCACCGAACTGCTGGAGCCCATGCTGCGGCCGGTGGGAAATTTCAGGAAGCCGGGATCGGCACTATAAGAATTGGGCTGGCTGTTCACCGCATTGCGCGGATCTTCTGCCGCCGGCGACAACGGGCCCGAAGCGTGGTTGGCCGCATCCAGCGCAGCCAGGTCGGCGGGCAGGGCGCGCGCGGGTGCCGCCGGGCGCGGCGCTGTGGCGGGAGCCGTGGCCTCGAAACGGATGGCCTTCAGATATTCGCTGCGGCGATCCAGTTCTTTTGGGCCGGCCGGAAAGCCGTTGGCCTTGAACA